>JBHICL010000247.1:0-5130 GCA_046759605.1 Alphaproteobacteria bacterium
TTCTTCTGCCGCGAAAGCGGCCTGTTCCTCGAGCAACGCGTGGACACGGCGGAGGAGGCGTCCGCCCTCATGCGCGCGCAGTGGGAGATCGGCCTCGTGGCCGGCATGGTCTTCGCGGCTCCACCGCCGAGGGGATCCGCGCTCGAGCGGGCGCACGTGGACAGATGGATCGCCACGGCCATTGCCGATGCCGAAGCGGAAGACATCCGCGGCAAGAAGTTGACGCCTTTCCTTTTGGATCGGCTGGCGCATCTGAGCGGCGGGCGTACACTGGACGCGAATGTCGCGCTGTTGGAGCATAACGCGCAGCTCGCCGCCCGGATCGCCGTGGCCTACGCCAAGGACGTCCGGCGCTAGCGTGCGCGCCGGGTGACAAGGCGCGCCACCGTGCCACCCGGTTTGTCGGAGCCGTTCGCCGGCTGGTTCGCACAACGTGGCTGGAGTCCTCACCGGCATCAGCTCGAGATGCTGACGGCCGCGCGGGCCGGCGCGTCGGTGCTGCTGATCGCGCCGACCGGTGGCGGCAAGACCCTTGCCGGCTTCATGCCCAGCCTGATCGAGCTGGCCGGCTCGAACGCGAGCCGGAGCCAAAGGGCGTTGCACACGCTCTATATCTCGCCCCTCAAGGCGTTGGCCGTGGACGTCCACCGCAACCTGGAGCAGCCCATCGCAGAGATGGGATTGTCCATCGTGGCGGAAACCCGCACCGGCGACACCCCGGCGAGCAAGCGGGAGCGCCAGCGGCGACATCCGCCGCACATGCTGATGACGACTCCGGAGAGCCTTGCGCTGCTCCTGTCCTATCCCGATGCGGCGGAGCTTTTCCGCGACCTTCGCTGCGTCATCGTCGACGAGCTGCACGCGCTGGAAGACAACAAGCGCGGCGACCTGCTGGCGCTGGGCCTCGCGCGCCTGAGCCGCCTCGCGCCCCGCTGCCGTCGCGTCGGACTGAGCGCAACCGTGGCCGATCCCGACCGGCTTCAGCGCTGGCTCTCGCCACGGGCCGACGGGAAGGGCGTGCGCCGGATCGTCGGGCGCGGCGGCGTCGAGGCGCGGGTCTCCATCCTCGTCGACGACGCCAACCTGCCGTGGTCGGGACACATGGGCGCGTTCGCCATGCCGGGGGTGTACGAGCTGATCCGCGGCGCCAGGACCGCCATCGTGTTCGTGAACACCCGCGCCCAGGCGGAGATCATCTTTCAGGCCCTCTGGCGTCTCAACGACGACAACCTCCATATCGCGCTCCATCACGGCAGCCTTGCCCCGGAGCAGCGGCGCAAGGTCGAGGCGGCGATGGTGCGGGGCGATCTCGCCGCGGTGGTGGCGACCTCGTCGCTGGACCTGGGCGTCGACTGGGGCGCTGTCGATCTCGTCGTCCAGGTGGGGGCGCCCAAGGGCGCCACGCGGCTCCTGCAACGCATCGGCCGGTCCAACCACCGGCTCGACGAGCCGAGCCGGGCGGTGCTCGTTCCGGCGAACAGGTTCGAGGTGCTGGAGTGCCAGGCGGCGATCGACGCCATCGCCGCGGACACCCTGGATGGCGTGCCGGCCCGCCCGGGCGGTCTGGACGTGCTGGCGCAGCACGTGCTGGGCATGGCGTGCTCGGGGCCCTTCGGCGCCGACGAGCTGTACGACGAGGTCCGCCAGGCGGGACCGTACCGCGATCTGGCTCGCGGCGACTTCGACGACGTGCTCGCTTTCGTCGCCAGCGGCGGCTATGCGCTGGGCGGCTACGAGCGTTTCCGCCGGCTCCGGGTGGACGACGATGGACGCTACCGGATCGCCTCGCGGCGCGACGTACAGCGCTACCGGATGAACGTGGGCACGATCGTCGAGGCGCCGACGCTCAAGGTCCGGGTCGGCAACCGGATCCTGGGCGAGGTCGAGGAGTACTTCGTCCAGGGCCTGGTCCCCGGCGACACGTTCGTCTTTGCCGGGCGCCTTCTAAGCTTCCTGGACGTGCGCGAGACGACCGTGGTGGCCCGACCGGCGAGTGGAGACGCGCCACGGATTCCCGCCTATGCGGGCGGTCGCCTGCCGCTCTCGACGCACCTGGCCGAGCGGGTGCGCGCCCTCCTCGCCGACAATGGCCGCTGGGGCGAGCTGCCGCCGGCCGTGCGCGAATGGCTGAACATCCAGCGCTGGCGCTCGCTGCTGCCCGGTCGCGAGGGGTTGCTGGTCGAAACCTTTCCGCGCGGCCAGAAGCATTACCTGGTCGCCTACTGCTTTGAAGGACGCAATGCGCACCAGACCCTCGGCATGCTGCTGACCCGGCGCATGGAGCGCGCCGGCCACGGCCCCCTCGGCTTCGTCGCCACCGACTATGTGCTCGGCGTCTGGAGCGTTCGCGAGCCCACCCGTCTGGACGCCCTGCTCGATGAGGACATGCTCGGCGACGACCTGGAGGAATGGATGGCGGAGTCGACCATGCTGAAACGGACCTTCCGCCGGGTCGCCGTCATCGCCGGACTTATCGAGCGGCGGGCGCCCGGGCAGGAAAAGACGGGAAGACAGGTGACGTTCAACTCGGACCTGATCTACAACGTGCTTCGCTCTCACGAGCCCAACCATGTGCTGCTGCGCGCCTGCCGGGCCGATGCGGCGGCGGGGCTTACCGACATACGCCGCCTCGCGGCGATGCTGGCCCGTGTTCGCGGCAGGATCATCCATCGCCGCCTCGATCGCGTTTCACCTCTGGCGGTCCCCGTGCTATTGGAGGTGGGCAAGGAGAGCGTCTTCGGCGCGGCAATCGACGACCTGCTCGGCGAGGAGGCCGAGGACCTCGTTGCCGAGGCGGTCAAGGGGAGCGAAGTTGGCGAACTGCCGCTTTAGCGACGCGGGATCGATCCAGGACACCGACGCCAACCCATGACGGCGGTGCGCTTCAGCTTCGCCGGCACGACCTTGGTCGCGGATCCGACGGGCGCGCTCCTCTGGCCCGATCGGGGTTGGCTCGTGGTCGCCGATCTACATCTCGAGAAAGGCTCAGGGCTCGCCGCGCGGGGCGCCGCCATGCTGCCGCCCTACGACACGCGGACGACGCTGGAGGCGCTGGAACGGCTGCTGTGGAAATACCGCCCGCGGGCGGTGGTGTGCCTGGGCGACAGCTTCCACGACCACGGCGCGCCGACGCGCCTCGCGCGCGGCGACGCCGCGCGGCTTCGCCGGCTCGTCGCGGGCCAGGGCTGGACCTGGATCACCGGCAACCACGATCCCGAGGTGCCGGCTGAGGTCGGCGGCGAAGTCGCGAGCGAGCTCAGGGAAGCGGCGCTCACCCTGCGCCACGAGGCCGACGCAGCCGGTCCCGCGCCCAGCGGCGAGGTCTCGGGACACTTTCATCCCAAGGCGGCGGTCAGAACCCGGGCCCGGCGCTTCACCGGCCGCTGCTTCGTAACCGACGGCCGCCGCCTGATCCTCCCGGCGTTCGGCGCCTACACCGGCGGCCTCGACGTTCACGATCCCGCCATCGCCGCCTTGCTGCGCCCGCGGTTCCGGGTACTTCTGCTGGGGCGGCCGCGGATTTTCCGCTTCGCCAGCCACCAGCTGGCCAGCGCACCCGTCCGGACGGTCGCCTGAGGGACCAGCCGCGTCAGGTCTTGTCCATGTCGCCCTCGGGCGCGCTCTCCTCGCTGGGTGCGGGCTCCGACTCGGGCCAGATGCGGCGAATGATGATGTCGCCGTTCTCGTTCACTTCGGGCAGGGCGTACTGGGGGATCGTATTGAGAATAATGCTCAGCGCTTCAAGGAGCTTCCTGGTCGCTTCCCGGGCCAGCTCCTCGGCCTGCTTGCGCGGGTCCTCCTCGGCCGGCCCCTGCGCCAGCACGGCCGGCGACGTCAGCAGCCCGAGGGCAAGGGCAACAGCCATTACACGGGTCGCCATAAGGGTCTCCACATTTTCCCATGTCCAGATTCGCGCGGGATTATGGCGATTCTATGCTCGAGCGCGCGCCGGCAGGTGGCTCAACTCAAAGGCGAACCACAGCGACAGGCTCAACAGGACCATCGCCGTCGCCTGGTGCAGCACGGCCAACGGCACGGGCATGACGAGAAGAAGCGTGGTGATGCCCAGGCCTACCTGCGCGAGCGCCGCCGCCGCCAAGCCATTACCGACCCGCCGGGCCCGGGGTGACAGGACCACCCAGCGGCTGCGCCACCACGTGGCAAGGGCGAGGCAAAGGGTCACGATGGCCAACGTCCGGTGGTTGAACTGGATTGCGATCACGTTCTCGAACGGGTTGAGGAACCAGGGCTGCGCGTCGAAATACCCCGCCGGCACCAGCCGACCGTCCAAGAGCGGGAAGGTGTTGTAAGCGAAGCCGGCGTCGGTACCGGCCATGAAGCCTCCGGACAGAATGGTCAGCCCGACGGTCGCGACCATGGCGACCGACAGCACGCGCAGGCCCGGAAGCCGGCGGTCCGGAACCAATCGCCGCTCCGGACCGATGAGCCCCAGGGAGATCCACAGCATTGCCCCGTAAATCAGCAAGGCGAGCGCCAGGTGGGCGGTGAGGCGGTACTGGCTGACCTCCGGCACGTCCACGAGCCCGCTCCGCACCATGTACCAGCCCAAAAGACCCTGGAGCCCGCCGAGCACGAACAGGACCAGCAGCCTCGGCGCCAGCTCGCGGCCGACGCGACCGCGGACGAAGAACCACAGAAACGGCAGCAGGAATGCGATGCCGATCAGCCGGCCCCAGAGGCGGTGTGCATACTCCCACCAGAAGATGGTCTTGAAATCCCCCAGTCCCATCGCCGCGTTCACCTCGCGAAACTCGGGGCTCAGGCGGTAGAGCTCGAACAAGCGCCGCCACTCGGCATCGCCCATGGGGGGCAGGACACCCAGAACCGGCCGCCACTCGACCATGGACAAGCCCGAGCCGGTAAGCCGCGTAATGCCGCCCAGAACGACCATGACAAAGATCATCGCTGCGCAGACCAGGAGCCAACGCCCCACGTCGCGGTGGTGCGGGGCGACGACGAAACCGTCAACTTCCGATGCGCGTGCCAATATGCGAGCCCGCCCGGCGCGTGGATCCTGGAGCGTGAATTTGCGCCCCGGCGTTTCGCCACGCAAGCCGTTGCGCCAATACGCCGCATCCCGATTTTCACAAAGGAGATATGGACGAACGA
>JBHICL010000248.1:0-5114 GCA_046759605.1 Alphaproteobacteria bacterium
TCAGCAGGGCCAGGCCCAGGGTGGTCTTGCCGGAGCCGGATTCGCCGACGATGCCCAGCGTATGGCCCTCGCGCAACGTCACCGTAATCCCGTCGACGGCCTTGATGTGATCGACGGTGCGACGCAGCACCCCGGCCTTGATGGGGAACCAGACCTTCACGTCCTTCGTCGCCAGCACCACCGGTGCGTGTTCGGATGCCGCGGCGGCCCGGCCCTTGGGCTCGGCCTCCATCAGCCGGCGGGTGTAGGGATGCTTCGGGCGCTCGAAGATCTCGGCGGTGGCGCCTTGCTCGACGATCTCGCCGTCCTGCATCACGTAGACCCGCTCGGCCATCTTGCGCACGATCGAGAGGTTGTGGGTGATGAGCAACAGGCCCATCCGCGTCTTCGCCTGAAGCTCCTTCAACAGCTTGAGGATCTGCGCCTGGATGGTCACGTCGACGGCGGTGGTGGGCTCGTCGGCGATCAGCAGCGCCGGGTTATTGGCGAGCGCCATGGCGATCATCACCCGCTGGCGCTGGCCGCCGGAAAGCTGGTGCGGGTAGCTCGTCATCAGCCGTCCGATGTCGCCCAAGCCCACCAGCTCGAGAAGCTCGAGCGTGCGGGCGCGCGCGACATGCGGTGCCAGTCCCTGGTGCAGGAGCAGCGTCTCGTTGATCTGCTTCTCGACCTTGTGTAGCGGGTTGAGCGAGGTCATCGGCTCCTGGAACACCATCGACACCTGGTTGCCGCGCATGTCGCGCAGCACGCCCTCGGGCGCGCCCATCATCTCGCGCCCGCCCACCCGGATCGAGCCCGAGGGGTGGCGCGCCGTCGGGTACGGGAGGAGCTGCAGCACCGAGAGCGCGGTCACCGACTTGCCCGAACCCGACTCGCCGACCAGCGCCACGGTCTCGCCGCGGTCGACGTCGAGGTCGATGCCGCGCACCGCCTCGTTGGCGCGGCCTTCGATGGAGAAGGTGACGCTCAAATTGCGGATTTCGAGGAAGCTCACGGCCGGCTCACACCACGGTCTTGCGCGGGTCGAAGGCGTCGCGCACGGCCTCGCCGATGAAGATCAACAGGCTCAACATGATGCCGACGACGAAGAAGGCCGTGAACCCGAGCCACGGCGCGTGCAGGTTCGCCTTGCCCTGCTGCAACAGCTCGCCCAGCGACGGCGATCCGGGGGGGAGTCCGAAGCCGAGGAAGTCGAGAGCGGTCAGCGTGACGACCGAGCCGCTCAGGATGAAGGGAAGAAAGGTCAGCGTCGCCACCATTGCGTTGGGCAGCACGTGCCGGAACATGATGGTGAGGTTGCCCACTCCCAGCGCGCGGGCGGCGCGCACGTAATCGAAGTTGCGGGCGCGCAGGAACTCGGCGCGCACCACGCCGACCAGCGACATCCAACTGAATAGCAGGAGGAACAGCAGGAGAATCCAGAAGGTGGGCTCGATGAGCGAAGCGAGAATCATAAGGAGGTAGAGCTCGGGCATCCCCGACCAGATCTCGATGAAGCGCTGGAAGATGAGGTCGATCCAGCCGCCGAAGTAGCCCTGCACCGCGCCTGCGGCGACGCCGACGATCGAGCTAAAGATCGTCAGCGCCAAGCCGAACAGCACGGAAATGCGGAAACCGTAGATCAGCCGCGCCACCACGTCGCGCCCCTGGTCGTCGGTGCCGAGCCAGTTCTCGGCGGTGGGCGGCGAGGGCGCCGGTGTGGGGAGATCGTAGTTGATCGTCTGGTAGCTGTAGCGGATGAGCGGCCATACCATCCACCCCTTCGCGTCGATGAGTTCCGCCACGAACGCGTCGCGGTAATCAGTCTCGGTGGGGAAGTCGCCGCCGAAGGTGGTCTCCGGGTAGGCCGCGAAGACAGGGGCGTAGAACTCGCCGTCATAGTAGACGAGAATCGGCTTGTCGTTGGCGATGAACTCGGCGAACAGGCTGAAGACGAACAGCGCGAGGAAGATCCACAGCGACCAGAACCCGCGGGCATTCGCCCGGAAGTTGTAGAGCCTGCGGCGCGTGATCGGCGTGATGGGCATTCCCAGGAAGCGGTCGTCCGCCATGGCTCACACCTCGCGCGTCTCGAAGTCGATGCGCGGGTCGATCAGCATGTAGGTGAGATCGCGCACGAGCAGCATGATCAGGCCGAGGAGCGTGAAGAAATAGAGCGTGGCGAGGATGATCGGATAGTCGCGGTTGATCAACGCCTCGAAGCTCAGGAGCCCCAGGCCGTCGAGCGAGAAGATCACCTCGATGAGGAGCACGCCGGTGAACAGAATTCCGATCAATGCGCTGGGAAAGCCGGCGATGACGATGAGCATGCCGTTGCGGAACACGTGGCCGTAGAGCACGCGCCGCTCGGCCAGCCCCTTGGCGCGCGCGGTGATGACGTACTGCTTGTTGATCTCGTCGAGGAACGAGTTCTTGGTCAGCATGGTCAACGTCGCGAAGCCGCCGATCACCAGCGCGAGGACGGGCAGGCTGATATGCCAGAAGTAGTCGGCGATCTTGGCGGGCCAGCTCAGCGCATCCCAGCCGGGCGAGGTGAGCCCGCGCAACGGGAACCAGTCGAGGTAGCTGCCGCCGGCGAACAGCACCACCAGCAGGATGGCGAACAGGAACCCGGGAATGGCGTAGCCGACGATGATGGCGCCCGAGGTCCAGATGTCGAAGCGTGAGCCGTCGCGCACCGCCTTGGCGACGCCGAGCGGGATCGAGATGAGATAGATGATCAGCGTCGTCCACAGGCCGAGCGAGATCGACACCGGCATCTTCTCGAGCACCAGATCCACCACCTGGCGGTCGCGGAAGTAGCTGTCGCCGAAGTCGAACGTGAGGTAATTGCCCATCATCAGCAGGAAGCGTTCGTGCAGCGGCTTGTCGAAGCCGAACTGCCGCTCGAGATCGCGGATGAACTCAGGGTCGAGTCCCTGGGCGCCGCGGTACTTGCTGGCGCCGGCGTCCTGCGCGGCGACTCGCTGGGTTTGCTGGCCGGCGCCGATGTCGCTCTGCTCGCCCGAACCGAAGCGCGCGGTGGCCTCCACCCCGGTTCCCTGGATCTGCGCAATGAGCTGCTCGACCGGCCCCCCCGGGAGGAACTGCAGGACGGCGAAGTTGACGACCATGACCGCGAACAGCGTCGGGATGATCAGGAAAAGGCGGCGGATAATATAGGCGAGCATGGGGGCCGGTTACGGGGCGCCGGAACGGCGTCGGCGGATGATCACGCCCGTCCCGATGAGAACCACTATGACGACGCCCCCCAGCGCCAGCCACACCCCCGTCTCAGACCGCGTGACGGCCGGCTGGCCGTCGCCCGACCCCGATGGCCCTGATGGATCGGCTTTGGCCTCGACATTGAGCTCCGGCAGTTGCGCCGTTCGTTGCTTGCGCCGCTCAAGGTCCAACTCTTTCGTGGGATCGACCCACCAGGTGTCGAAGCCGAGCGCGTACTTCGGGGTGATCGAGGGGCGCGCGAACTTGTTCCAGTACGCCACCCGGAAGTGCCGGATGTGCCAGTGCGGAATCACGTAGTGGCCCCACAAGAGCACCCGGTCGAGCGCACGCGCCGCGGTGACCAGGCTTTCGCGGTCGGACGCGCTGATGAGCTTCTCGACCAGCGCGTCGACCACCCGGTCGTTGATGCCGGCATAGTTGCGGCTGCCTTCGGTGTCGGCGGCGATGCCGGTCCAGTAGTTGCGTTGCTCGTTGCCGGGCGACAGCGACTGGCCGATGGTGCCGACGATCACGTCGAAGTCGAAGGTATCGAGCCGACGCTGGTACTGGGCGGTGTCGACCAAGCGGATGCGCGCCGTCACGCCGAGCTTTTTGAGATTCCTGACCATCGGCGCAATGATGCGCTCGAACTGCGGCGAGACGATCAGGAACTCGATCTCCATCGGCTCGCCGTCGGGGCTCGAGAGCTTGCCGTCCCTGATCGTCCAGCCGGCCTCGCGCAGGAGCTTGAGCGCGGCACGCAGGTTGCGCCGCGCGTTGCCCGAGCCGTCGGTCACGGGCGGCTCGTATGTTTTTACGAACACTTCGGGCGGCAACCGGTCGCGAAACGGCTCGAGCAGCGCAAGCTCGTCCGGCCCCGGCAGACCGGCCGACGCCATCTCCGAGTTGGAGAAGTAGCTCCTGGTGCGGCTGTAGGCGCCGTTGAACAGGTTCTTGTTGGTCCACTCGAAGTCGAAGGCGTAGGCCAGGGCCTGGCGCACCGTGCGATCCTTGAACTTCGCCCGCCGGGTGTTGAAGAAGAAGCCCTGCATGCCGGTGGGGATGCTGTGGCGGATCTCCTCCTTGGCGATGAGGCCGCCGTCGAAGTTCGGCCCTGCGTAGGCTGTCGCCCACACCTTGGCGGTGTTCTCGACGCGGAAATCGTACTCGTGCGACTTGAACGCCTCGAGCGCGACGGTGGGGTCGCGGTAGTAGTCGATGCGGATCGTGTCGAAGTTGTGCAGACCGCGCCGCACCGGCAGGTTCTCGGCCCAGTAGTTCTCGACCCGCCGGTACGTGATCGAGCGCCCGGGCTCCAGGCTCTCGACGCGGTAGGGCCCGCTTCCCAGCGGCGGCTCGAGCGTCGTCTTCTCGAACGCGTTGGCGGTGAAGTACGCCTTCGAGATGATCGGGAGCTGGCCGACGATCAGCGGCAGCTCGCGGTTGACCGCGCCGGTGAAGGGGAACCTTACCTTGCGCTCGCCGACCGCCTCGGGCTTGGCTACGTTCTTGTAGTAGGCGCGGTAGAACGGGTGCCCTCTGGTCGTCAGCATCTCGAACGAGAACAAGACATCGTCCACGGTGATCGGCGTGCCGTCGTGCCAGCGCGCCTCGGGCCGGAGCGTGAAGGCGACCCACGAACGGTCCCGCGGGAACTCGATGGTCTCCGCGATGAGGCCGTACTCGCTGAACGGCTCGTCTTCGGAATTCACCATCAGCGTCTCGAACACGTTGCCGAGTCCGTTCGCCGGCACCCCCTTCAGGATGTACGGATTGAGGCTGTCGAAGGTGCCGATCGCGTGCAGCCGCACCTCGCCGCCCTTGGGCGCGTCCGGGTTGGCGTACTCGAAGTTGGTGAAGCCGGGGCCGTACTTGAGATCGCCGAACATCGACGCGGCGTGGCCGACGTA
>JBHICL010000249.1:0-5102 GCA_046759605.1 Alphaproteobacteria bacterium
CGAGGCAGGTCTAAGCCGATCCCCGTCCACCTTGATGAGGACACACCCTTGCCTATCGAAGATGGATGAGGTCGCCCAACGCGGCGCGCAGTCGTACGTCGCAGCCGGAGGAAGGCAGACTTGTCCGTCTTCCTCAAGGGCACACTGCCGCCGCCGCCGCCAGCTAGACGATTGCCAGCGCCTCGTCGAGGTCGGCGATCAGGTCGTCCGCATCCTCGATCCCCACCGAGAGGCGCAAGAGGTCGCGGGGGATCGGGCTGTCCGGCCCTTCGATGCTGGCGCGGTGCTCGATCAGGCTTTCCACCCCGCCGAGCGAGGTGGCGCGCTTGAACACCTTGACGTTGGCCCAGACCTCGAGCGCTGCCGCCTCGCCGCCGGCGACGCGAATCGACAGCATTCCCCCGAATCCGCCGTCCATTTGTCGGGCTGCAACCCCATGGTGCGGATGGTCGGGGAGGCCCGGATAAAGGACCTCGGCGACCCTGGGGTGGTCGTGGAGATGTTCGGCCAGCGCCTGGGCGGACCGCGAGCTCGCCTCGACCCGAAGGAACAGCGTCCGCATGCCGCGGAGCAAGAGCCACGATTCGAAGGGCCCGGGCACCGCGCCGCCCAGCTTCCGGATCCGGCGGATGCGCTCCATGAGCTCGTCCGAGCGGGCGCTGATCACCGCGCCCGCCAGCACGTCGCTGTGGCCGTTGAGGTACTTCGTGGCGGAGTGGACCACGAGGTCCGCCCCCAACTCCAGGGGCCGGGTGAGCACCGGGGTGGCGGCGGTGTTGTCGACCGCGAGCCGCGCGCCGGTGCGGCGCGCGATCTCGGCCGCGCCGGCGATGTCGGTAATCGCCCAGGTGGGGTTCGCGGGCGTCTCGACCCAGATGAGGCGTGTGCGACCCTTCTCGACGGCGCGCTCGAGCGCCACAAGGTCACCGTTGGGGACAAAGGCTGGCTCGAGCCCCCAGGGCGCGGCGATTTCCTTCAGCCAGCTGCGCACGCCGTGGTAAATCACCTCCGGCGCGACGACATGGTCGCCGGGCTCGAGCGCCTGGAACACCGTCGCGATCGCCGCCAGGCCGGAAGAGAACAGGAGCGCCGCCTCGCCCCCTTCGAGAGCGGCGAGGAGGGCCTCCGCCTGGTCGTAGGTCGGGTTGTCGTCGCGCGTATAGATGCGCCCGTGCCGACCCGGTCTCCGCGGATCGCTGAGGTAGGTGGTGGCGGGGTGGATCGGGGGGATGACCGCCCGGGTCCCCTCGTCGATCCAGCCCAGGGCCTGGGCCGCAAGCGTCGGCGCCTTGAGCGCGCGTTTCTCCCTCATGCCCTTGTCCTCCCTTCCCCTGACACTGTCTGGTCCGGCGCGAAAAGCCGACGCAGACAAGGGGTTAGGCTCCGAGGCCTGGCCCCTCGCGTCTATTAGTTACCACACTGGTCGGAGCCCGGTGGAAATTCGGGTAGTGTCTCAGTTTGAAATCCTGCCGAACCAATGCCCTGAACGTCCGCTTTCGAGCTGATTATGTCCGCTTAGCCCTCAATAGCGGACGTAATTGGCTATGGCGCTGGATGTCCGCTTGTGACCCGAGGTGGACATTCAACGGCGCGGTTCTACGTCCGCAAATGACCGTTTTCGCGCACCCCGATGTACCTTGACGTGGGCTCGAATGCGCTGCGTGGCCTAACCCAAATCGCCAAACCGAGATGAATGGCCACGCTTTCGATCAATGCTCGATTATGCTACCGTTTCCGGTGGTTGGGAGGAGTCATCTGGGAAATCTCGGCTAAAGCGGCCCTTCGCCAGCGCGTGGGCAGCCGCACGGGCTGCTTGACAGCCCGCGCCACGCGATTAAAATGCGTAACCATCAAGCGCCGATTTGACCTGTCAGATTGCGGGCGCATTACAAATGCAGCTAAAGCGATGTCGGTTACCCGCCCAGCTTAGCTGCGGCGGGTTTCTTCATGGGCCCGTCGGCGACAGGACACACCACCGGAGGGCGCCATGAGCCAGCCTAAGGTTTACGTCATCCACGAGAACGACGCCTGGGTGGAGCCTCTACGCGCGGCTTTCGCCGAGCGCGATCTGCCTTACGAGGAATGGCACCTCGACCAGGGGCGCCTCGATCTCGGCCGAGCGCCGCCGGAGGGCGTATTCTACAACCGCATGAGCGCGTCGTCGCACACTCGCGGACACCGCTACGCGCCCGAGTACACGGCCTGCGTGCTCGCCTGGCTCGAACGCCACGACCGGCGCGTCGTCAACAGCTGGCGCGCCGTGCAGCTCGAGATCAGCAAGGTGGCCCAGTACGCCGCGCTCGAAGCGCACGGGATCCGCACACCGCGCACGCTGGCCGCGGTCGGGCGCGAGAACATCATCGAGGCGGGCCGCACGTTCGACGGCCCGTTCATCACCAAGCACAACCGCGCCGGCAAGGGCCTCGGCGTGCGCCTGTTCTACAGCGTGCAGGGACTCGAGGAGTACGTCGACGGCCCCGACTTCAAGGATTCGGTCGACGGCGTGACGCTGGTGCAGGAGTACATCCAAGCGCCCGAGCCGTTCATCACCCGCGTCGAGTTCGTCGGCGGCAGGTTCGTCTACGCGGTCCGGGTTGACACCTCGGAAGGCTTCGAGCTGTGCCCGGCGGATGCCTGCCGCATCGAGGAGAAGTTCTACTCCTCGGGCGAGAAGCCGCCGGGGCTGTTCAACATTGTCGATGATTTCGAGAGCCCGCTCGTCGGGTGCTACGCTCGCTTCCTCGCTGCCAACGGCATCGAAGTCGCCGGCGTCGAGTTCATCCTCGACCAAAGCGGCGCGGCCTACACCTACGACATCAACACCAACACCAACTACAACTCCCGGGCCGAGGAAGAGGCCGGCATGCCGGGCCGGGGCATGGGCGCGATCGCTGACTTCCTGTGTCGCGAGCTCGCCCACGTAACGGGTGTGGCGCTGCCCTGTGCAGCCGCGGCCGCGGCGTAGCGGGACCGTCGACACGCCGTATCGTCGCTGCGAGCCTCGTGTTGTCCAAAATAGGGCGCTGGGCTAACCTCACGGGCATCGCCGGGTAGGTGGCCGATGGCGGCCAACGTTGAGACCCCGTTGACGTTCTTCCGACGCAACATCCTCGACTTCGTTCCATTCGCGTAGGCCCCGCCGGCAGCTGTTGAAGCGCCAAGCCCTATTGACTGAGGTCACTATCAGGGGGGGCAGAGGGCGTAACATGGCCTACGAGCGCCAGTACAGCGACGCCATCTTGGACTCCATGCAATTGGCTTACGGTCAAGGCTTTCTCTCACCCGGTGGTACGGAGGAGGTAATCGCCATCCTCGAAGGGCTATCCCTGGCGGGGCGGAATGTCCTGGATTTGGGCTGCGGGGTTGGGGGCGCTGCGGTGTTGATGGCCGGCGAATTGGGCGCCGGCAGCGTTCTCGGTGTCGATGTGGAGGAGCACTTACTCGAGCTCGCTGCCGACACCGTGCAGGCAGTCGGACTCACCGAGCGTGTTTACCTGAAGCTCATCGAGCCTGGCCCCCTTCCCTTGCCAGGCAACAGCTTCGACGTAGTCTTTACCAACGACGTGATCTGCCATGTGGCCGATAAAAGGTCGTTAATTGCAGACGTGTTTAGGGTGCTGCGCCCCGGCGGGGTTTTTGCAGGGGGAGATTGGATGAAGGGAGAGGATGGCTCGGGGCGTGCGATCTACAACGATTGGGTGGAGCAACTGCATTCGAGTGGTCTGAGGTTTCGTTTCGAAAGCGTTGACATTTACACCCAGAGCCTCGAGGCCAGCGGTTTCGAGGCCATCGAGGCAAGGAATAGCAGCGCTTGGTCCGAGCAGTGCGCCCGGGATCAGCTCAATTATTTTCTAGGATCGGCGCGTCAGTCTTCGATTCGCTCCCTCGGCAAGGATGCCTTCGATCGGCGAGTACGACTGACCCGATCCCGGCTCGAGGCACTCGCTAGCGGCGGTTTGCAGCACTGGCACCTGCGGGCACGCAAACCGGACTGATGCATGGAAGTAGAGTCGAGGAGGGGCGCGGTGGCGGTAGGCGTCCGGTGGCGATGGCCGGCGCTTTCGCGGCGGCGCCTCAGTCCGGCTTGCCGATCATGACTGCGCCGGCATCGCTAACGCCGTGGACCTGAAACACGTTCTTCGCCAGATCAAGTCCGATTGTGCTAACCTCGTTCATGGACGGCTCCTATTCCTCGTGGTTGGTGGAAATCACAACCATGGCACAATCGATGCCGTTGGATAGGGGCCGTCCACCCCATTAGCAGCGGTCATTCAAGGGGTCGCTCGCTAGTGTCCGCAGTACCGCCAGCTCCGGACGATAGGACGTGAAATCGGCTCTGGTGTCAGCTCTCAGGGGTTCAGCGGAGGTAGCGAGCCATGGTGGCTGAGGTCCGGTGATGACCCGTACCGGACATCGCGCGCGATGATGTCCGCCTCTGTTTGAAATCGGGAGTTAGGGCTAGCGCGACAAATGAGGTGTACTGAGAATCAAGGTTACCGTCATGACAGCGCTCGATCCCGTAGCATCCAAGTTGCCCGGCAGGACAGGTGTGCGCTGTCCATGCCAGGGCGCGCCCTCAGAGCGTGAAATGACCATTGGGCACGGTTTTCCATCAGGAAATCAGCCCGATGAAGGGGCAGATCGTGATCTACCGTACCAGTTTAGGCTCGCGCTCGCCCGGAGTCGCCAATTGTGCTATGGTCGCGGGCAACCGGGGGGAGCCATCTGGGGAATCCCGGTTCATACGAACCTTGCAGTGATCGACAGGGTCATCTGGGAAATGTCGATTCAGACTGACCGGGCCTTCCCGGGTGCGCCTTGTCTTTGCAAGCCCACCGAATAAGTCGGTGACCGGCCCGTGAGCGTTCACGAGGGTTTCAGCAGGCGGGAGGACGTCGAGGGCTCCTCCAACCGATCCTTCGGTCTGGTGATCGCCGCCGTTCTTCTTATCATCGGGTTGTGGCCGATCCTTGAAGGCCACGCGGTGAGGTGGTGGGCCGTGGTGCCGGCCGGATTGTTGGTGGTCGTCGCCCTCGCGCGGCCGAGGCTTCTCGCCCCGTTCAACCGCTTGTGGACCCGGTTGGGGATGCTCATTCATTGGC
>JBHICL010000250.1:0-5079 GCA_046759605.1 Alphaproteobacteria bacterium
TGCTCGGCGTCGAGCACGTCCAGGACCGTCCGGGCGCCCACCAGCTGCTCCTGCTTCACGCCCTCGAGGGCTAGCTCCTGCGCCCTGACCTCGGACTGGAAGGCGACGACCGTTGCCTCGGACGCCTGCAGGCTTTCCCATGCGTCGGTCGCCGCACGTTCCGCCTCGCGCCTGGTATCGGCAAGCTCCTGCAATCGCTGGCTTGCCACCTGCTTGGCCTCGCGGACACGTGAGAACACCGATCCCGACTGGTAGAGGGGCACGCGAAGGTTCACCGTGACCGAGGCAACGTCGCGCTCGAAATTCTTGGAGATTCGATCCTCGCTCCTCTCCAGCTGGCCATCGAGGGTCACTTCCGGCAGCAGCTCGCCCCTGACGAGCTCCACGTCCTCACGCGCCGACCGCTCCCGGAACTCCGCGCTGACCACGTCCGGGTTGTTCGTAAGGGCGCCCCGGATGACGTCGGTGAGCGTTCCGGGAAGGATGTCCGGCTGCGCCGGCACGACGAGCTCGACAGGCTCGGCGCCGATGATGTTCTTGTACTGGGCCTCGGCGGTCTCGAGATCGTTCTCGGCGCCGATGCGGTCCGAGGTCGCGCGCGAAAGGCGGCTCTCCGCCTGGGCCACGTCGGTCCGCGTGACCTCGCCGACCTCGAAGCGGTCGCGGGTCGCCTGGAGCTGCTCCGCAAGAACACGCTCGTTGTTGCGTTGGAGGTCGAGCACCGCGCGCTCGCGCAAAACGTTGGAGAAACCCTCCACGGCGTCGAACAGCACGTCCTGCTCGATCGAGATCAGATCCGCCCGACCGGCCGCGATATTGTCCTGCGCCCGCCTTGTCTCCGCTTGGGTGCGAAAACCGCGGAACAGCGGTTGAGACACCGTGAGGTCCACCGCGCGCGGCGTCGTGGTGTCGCTGTTGCCCGAGGCATCGGGCGGATTGTTGTCGACGTATTCCTTGCCGATATCGCTGTTCACGGTCACGGTCGGCCGCCAGTTCGACAGAGCCTGCGGCAGCTCCTCGTCGGTGGCGCGCAGCCTGGCGCGCTCCGCCTCCAGACGCGGGTTGGTCGCGTACGCCAAAGCCAGGGCGTCGGTCAGCGTGGTCTGCGCGCCCGCCGGCGCGGCGGCGCCGAGGCATACGAGTGCGGCCAATGTCGCCACACGGGAGGCAACGCCCGAACGCCCCGCCGTGCACACGGGTACCGGTTCTCGCCGTAAACGGCCGTGCCACGTCATCATGCCGAGATGCTCCCTCGCTTCCCTTGAGAATGGGCCTTTTTCAACCGCGTTGTCAAAGACGTGTATCCGAAGGAACTCCTCGTAGTAAGGCGGTCGCACGCGAGCCGTACGGCTCGGACCCTCGCTTGACAGGCGGCATGGGTGATCGCGCCGTGCTCGCCCTGCGGCCAGGCCGCCCGCGGAGGTTGTCGTGGGAATACAGGAGCTTAAGCCCGCCAGGCTCGCGTGTTTGTGCGCCGTCGGTTCGTGACGAGCCCCATCCCGTCCCGGTAAATCCGGCTTTCCTATGACGCCTTGCGTTATATAACGTTGGCGTATTTTTTTCGTTTGGCATGAAGAAGGCCCGAGCAATGTCGAGATCATCGACTACCACGGCTAACCCGGTGTACCTCCCCAACCCTCATCCGGGTGAGATCCTTCTGGAGGAGTTCATGAAGCCGTTCGGCATCAGTCAGAATGGGCTCGCACGGGCAATCCACGTGCCGCCACGACGAATCAACGAACTCGTCCACGGCAAGCGCTCAATGACCGCGGACACCGATCTCCGGCTGGCGCGATACTTCGGTATGTCCGAGGGATTCTTTCTCGGATTGCAGGCGGACTATGACCTCATGGAGCGCCGTCGGGAGATTGGGGACGATCTGACGACAATCAAACCACGGACGGCCTAGAAGACGGTCAGACCCTGGCGAGATACACAACTACACCGCGAAAGACATGGGCAAGCCGGCGAGAGTACCGACAATCGCCGCGGCCGCAATGACCGTCGCGAGCGCCGCGGTCGTGCTGGCACCGCTGTGTGGCTGCCGCAGCGCCGCAAGTCGAAACGCCGAGTTGCCCTACGTGGACGTGACCCAAAGCCACCTCCCGGCCGCCGATCTCGAGGGCCTCAGCATGGATGCCATGCCCGTGGACGTGGACCGGGACGGCGACCTCGACATCATGATCGCCAGCGAGTTCCAGCCCAACATCCTGCTCATCAACGACGGCGCGGGCAGGTTCACGAACGAAAGCGCCCGTCGCATCCCGCAGGCGCGGCACGATAGCGAAGACGTGGGTGTCGCCGATTTCGACGGCGACGGCGACCCGGACATCGTGGTGGTCAGCGAGGACGACCAGGTCAACGAGCTCTACCTGAACGACGGTGGCGGCTTCTTCTCCGACGCCGGCGCGAAGCTTCCGGTCACCGGCGTCACCAACGCGGTCCTCGTCGCCGACATCGACCGGGACGGCGACGCCGATATCCTGTTCGGCAACAACGGCCAGAACTTCGTGATCGTCAACGACGGCCGGGCCAATTTCACCGACGAGACCGGGACGCGCCTGCCGCCGATCGACGATATCACCCAGGACATCGAGCTCGGCGACGTGGACGGCGATGGCGATGGCGACCTGCTGGTGGGCAACGAGGGCGCCAACCGGCTGCTGCTGAACGAAGGGACGGGCCGATTTGCCGATGCCACTCACGACCGGCTTCCGCTCCGCGCCGAACCCGAGGAGACTCGCGAGGCCGACTTCGGGGATGTGGATGGCGATGGCGACCTGGACATCTTCTTCGCCAACGTGCGCTTTTTCCAGCGCGGCGCGCTGAGGGAAAACCGGCTACTCATCAACGACGGTCGCGGGTACTTCACCGACGAGACGGGCAGCCGCCTGCCGCAGCACGGCGACAACACGGTCGACGGCGATTTCGTGGACGTGGACCGCGACGGCGATCTCGACATCGTGACCGCGAACGTCGGAAGCCTGCGGCCGCGGGGGCGGCGACCGTACCGGGCGCTCATCAACGACGGGGACGGCGTGTTCGTGGACGGCACGGCGTCGGTGTTTCCCGAGTCCGTGACGGGCCTCGGGTTCGATGCCGAGGCCGCCGATCTCGATGGAGACGGCCGCACGGACTTCTTCTTCTCGAGCCGGCGCGGCGTGGACAGACTGGTGCTCCTGAGGGCAGAGTAGTCGGCTACTGACACCATGTTGTCAGCAGCGGAGGGTTATGTTTCTCCAACCAACGGAATGCGGCGGGATACCCATGCGATGACAGTGAACGGCGCGTACTTCACCCCGGCGCTCTTCGCGTTCCTGCGCGAGCTGAGGGACAACAACGAGAAGGCGTGGTTCCAGTCGAACAAGGACCGCTACATCGCCGACGTTCGTGACCCGCTGCTCGGGTTCATCGCCGACTTCGGCGATCACCTCGGCAGGATCAGCACGCAGTTTCTGGCCGACCCACGACCGGTCGGCGGATCGATGTTCCGGATCTACCGGGACACGCGCTTCTCGAAGGACAAGAGCCCGTACAAGACCGCCGCCAGCGCCCACTTCCGACACGCGTGGGGCAAGGACGTTCACACTCCCGGCTTCTATCTGCACCTCGAGCCCGACCTGTGCTTTGCAGGCGCGGGGATCTGGCATCCCGACGCGGACACGCTCGCGCGCATCCGCGACACGATGGTGGCCGATCCCGCGAGCTGGAAGACGGCCACATCCGGCAAAGCGTTCAAGGCGCAGTGGGAGCTGGGCGGCGAATCGCTCAAACGCAACCCCAGGGGCTACGACCCCGATCATCCCCTTATCGAGGACCTGAAGCGCAAGGACTTCGTTTGCGGCGCGTCCTTCACCGAGGAGGACGCCTGCGCCCCCGGCTTCATGCGCCAGTTCACCGACATGTGCCGGACGGCAGTCCCCTTCATGCGCTATCTGACCACGGCGATGGGCGCGCCCTGGTGAGCCGACCATTAAAAAAACAAGGCATTAGACCAGAGAGCTAACACCTTACCTCAATATTTGACTCGGCGATGACTCGGGCCCGCGTGGCGCCGACCTCGCTCTCATGAACGGAGCGGCGCCGAGAGGAGGCGGCCTATAAGAGACCGACCGGCGTGCGGTTCCAGGGCTGTGGGGCGGCGCCGCCGCTATAGTCCGGCAGCAGGTGGGTGACGCGCGATCGCTCGGACTCCGGCCAGGTCCCGGGGTAGAGCCCACCCGGCGCCTCCGTGTCGGTGTCAACGCCACGGCGCTCGAAGATCTCTTGGATGCGGGCGCGGATCGGCTCCGACAGGGTGTCGTAGTCCGGGTGATACCAGAGCGTTATCAGCGTCCGCTCCCGGTCAGAGGCGTTCGGGAAGCTGCCGTGGATGAGGCGCGCGTCGCCGATGACCATGTCGCCCGCGCGCACAGGTACCGCGACGGCATCCCGGTGGTCGGCGAACGCCGGTTTCTCCGGGTCATCGACCCGCGCCAGCGTGTCGGAATGGGCGTCCATGAGGTCGTGCATCGCGTGGCGCCGCCGGTGCGTCCCCGGGATCACCCGCAGACAACCGTTCTCGGGGCGCGTGTCGGTCAGATAACAGAAGACGAAGAACTGACAGATCCTATCGCTGAGCGAAATCGGATCGTCCCAGCCCCACCAGTCCTGGTGCCAGAATAGGGCAGGGCTCTTCGGCGGCTTGCTGATGACGTAGCCCGCGCTGAAACGCGCGCCGGTGAGGCCCAGACGCGCGAAGGCGTCAAGCGCCCGCCGGTAGGCGACGAATTCGGCGAACGCGGGATGGTCGGCTATCAGGACCAGGCTCCCTTCCGAACGGTAGCGGGCCCGATGCTCAGGGGCGATGGCGGCGACGCATCGGCCGGCGAGCGCCGAGAGGCGAGCGAGATCGTCCGGACGAAATACGCCTTCGACGACCGTGTATCCGTCGCTCATGAGTTGTCGGCGTCCTGTGTGCTCCGACACGAACCGTCCAGCCCTCGGGTTGTTGCCACCTGGACGCCGAAGAGCATAGCACGAGAACTTCCTGGCCTGCGTCCGCCACTTTCGGAAGGAGAATGAGCGCGATTTCCGATA
>JBHICL010000251.1:0-5070 GCA_046759605.1 Alphaproteobacteria bacterium
TCGAACGCTTGCCCGGCGTCGAGGTGCATGCCAGCGACCCGGCGGGCAAGCTCATTGTAACCATAGAGAGCGACGAAGAGGCCGGCATCGCCGAGCGCCTCGACGCCATTCGCGCCCTCGACGCCGTTTACACGGCGTCCCTGGTGTACCACCACGTCGAAGACGTTGAGGATCTGGACTCGGAGGTGTTGCGATGAAGATGACGCGGCGGGAGTTCATCAAGACCAAGGCCGTGGCGACCGCGGCCGCCGTTGCGGGGATGAGCGTCCCGGCCCGCGCGGCCGGTCTGGTCGCCGGCGCCGATGCCCTGAGGCTCGACTGGTCGAAGGCGCCCTGCCGTTTTTGCGGGACCGGCTGCGGCGTGATGGTGGCGACCAGGGGCGGCCGCGTAGTGGCGACCCATGGCGACGTGAAAGCCGAGGTCAACCGCGGGCTCAACTGCGTCAAGGGCTACTTTCTGTCGAAGATCATGTACGGCGAGGACCGCCTGACCGTGCCGCTGTTGCGCAAGAAGGACGGGCAGTACCACAAGGAAGGCAGCTTCACGCCGGTTTCCTGGGACGAGGCCTTCGATGTCATGGCCGCCCGGTTCAAGAAGACGCTGCGCGAGAACGGCCCGACCGCTGTCGGGATGTTCGGCTCGGGCCAGTGGACGGTGTGGGAGGGCTATGCCGCCCTCAAGCTCATGAAGGCCGGGTTCCGCACCAACAACCTGGAGCCCAACGCGCGCCACTGCATGGCGTCCGCCGTCGCCGGCTTCATTCGGGCCTTCGGCATGGACGAGCCCATGGGCTGCTACGACGATTTCGAGCACGCCGATGCCTTCGTCCTTTGGGGCGCCAATGTGGCGGAGATGCATCCGGTCCTCTGGAGCCGCCTGACCGACCGGCGGCTGAGCGCTTCGCACGTGAAGGTGGCCGTGCTCTCGACGTTCGAGAACCGCTGCTTCGATCTGGCCGATATCCCGGCCGTCTTCACGCCGCAGACCGATCTCGCGATCCTCAACTACATCGCCAAGCACATCATCGACAGCGGGCGGGTGAACGAGGATTTCTTGAGGGATCATGTCAACATTCGCAAGGGCAACGCCGACATCGGCTATGGTCTGAGGCCGGAGAATCCCCTGGAGCGGAAGGCCGCGAACGCCGATGCACCGGGCGGCTCGGAGCCCATGAGCTTCGAGGATTACGCCCGCTTCGTTTCCGACTACGACATCGATACCGTCGCGAAGCTCTCCGGGGTGCCCGGGAACCGGCTGGAGGCCATCGCCGAGCTCTATGCCGATCCCGATACCAAGGTCATGTCGTTGTGGACCATGGGCTTCAACCAGCACACCCGCGGCGTCTGGTGCAACAACCTGCTCTACAACATCCACCTGCTGACCGGAAAGATCGCCGAGCCCGGCAACAGCCCGTTCTCGCTCACCGGTCAACCCTCGGCCTGCGGCACGGCGCGCGAGGTGGGCACTTTCGCGCACCGTCTGCCCGCCGACACGGTGGTCGCCAATCCGGAGCACCGGGCCCGGGCCGAGGAGATCTGGCGCCTGCCGCCCGGGATCGTTCCCGACACACCTGGCTATCACGCCGTGCTGCAGAACCGCATGCTGCGGGACGGCAGGCTGAACGCGTACTGGATCCAGGTGAACAACAATCTTCAGGCGGCGGCCAATTTGAACGAGGAGGGGTTCCCCGGCTACCGCAACCCCGACAATTTCATCGTCGTCTCCGACGCCTATCCCACGGTCACGGCCCAGGCGGCCGATCTCATCCTGCCGACCGCCATGTGGGTCGAGAAGGAAGGCGCCTACGGTAACACCGAGCGGCGCACCCAGTTCTGGCACCAGCTCGTGAAGGCCCCCGGCGAATCCCGCTCGGATCTGTGGCAGATCGTCGAGTTCTCCAAGCGCTTCACCACGGACGAGGTCTGGCCCGCCGATACACTGAACGCCCGTCCCGCGTACAAGGGCAAGAGCCTCTACGAGGTGCTCTTCGCCAACGGCCAGGTCGATCGCTTCGCGCTCTCGGAGATCGATCCGGACTACGACAACGACGAGTCCGAGGCCTTCGGCTTCTACATCCAGAAGGGCCTGTTCGAGGAGTATGCCGCCTTCGGGCGCGGCAAGGCCCACGACCTGGCGGCCTTCGACCGCTACCACAGGGAGCGAGGCCTGCGCTGGCCGGTTGTCGACGGTCAGGAGACAAAATGGCGCTACCGCGAGGGCCTCGATCCCTACGTCGAGGCCGGCAGCGGTGTGCAGTTCTACGGCAAGCCGGACAACAAGGCGGTGATCTATGCTCTGCCTTACGAGCCGCCCGCCGAATCCCCGGACGGGGAGTACGACTTCTGGCTGGTCACCGGCCGGGTGCTCGAGCACTGGCACTCCGGCTCGATGACCCAACGTGTGCCGGAGCTTTACCAGGCCTTTCCCGACGCCGTGGTCTACATGCATCCCGACGACGCGCGGGACAAGGGCCTTCGCCGCGGGAGCGAGGTGCGTGTGGTCTCCCGCCGGGGCGAGATCGTCACCCGCGTCGAGACGCGTGGCCGCAACAAGCCTCCGCGCGGCCTCGTGTTTGTGCCGTGGTTCGACGCGAGCCAGCTGATCAACAAGGTCACCCTCGACGCAACCGACCCGATCTCGAAGCAGACGGATTTCAAGAAGTGCGCTGTCAGGATCGAGGCGGCATGAGGTGCGGATGATACGGTTCCTTCTGATCCTCGGCGGCTCGTTCGGCCTTGCGCTCATGGCGCTGGCGGCGGAGGAGAACATCGCGACGCTTCGGGGAGCCTCGATCGGCGAGGCGCCCAAGGCGCCGCCCATGTCGAAGGTTTCGGACACAGACCTCAGACGCGTGAGGAACTATCCCGAGCAGCCGCCCACGATTCCCCACGCCATCGACGGCTATCAGGTCGATTTGAACAGCAACAGGTGCCTCACGTGCCATAGCCGCGTCGCAACCGGCGAGTCACAGGCACCGATGATCAGCATCACCCACTTCATGGACCGCGAAGGACAGTTCCTCGCCTCGGTTTCGCCGCGCCGCTACTTCTGCACGCAGTGCCACGTGGTGCAGCACGAGGTTCGCGCCCCCGTGGCAAACGAGTTCGTCGATATCGACACCCTCCTGGCCACCGAGCCACAACCCACCCAGGACTAGGAGGGTCGGCTTGGAGTTCGCTACCAGCCTGTGGCGCGCATTGACCCGGCCGAGCCGCCATTTCGCGCTCGGGTTTCTCACCCTGGGCGGCTTCATCGCGGGCATCATCTTCTGGGGTGGCTTCAACACGGCCGTCGAGCTCACGAACACCGAGCTGTTTTGCGTCAGCTGCCACGAGATGCGGGACAATGTGTTCGCGGAATTGAAAACGACGATCCATTACACCAACCGCTCGGGCGTGCGCGCCACGTGTCCGGACTGCCACGTGCCGCACAACTGGACCGACAAGATGGCGCGAAAGATGGCCGCGACGAAGGAGGTCTGGGGCAAGATATTCGGCACCATCAGCACCCGCGAGAAATTCCTGGACAAACGGCTTGCGCTCGCCCAGCACGAGTGGTCACGACTCAGGGCGAACGACTCCCTCGAGTGCCGGAACTGTCACGACCTCGACTTCATGGATTTCACGCGCCAGGGCAGGCGCGCGGCCGAGGCCCACGAACGCTTCCTCGCCTCCGGCGAGAAGACCTGCATCGACTGCCACAGGGGCATAGCCCACAAGCTGCCGGACATGTCCGGCGTTGGAGGCCCAAGATAGGCCCCCCGCCGCCTGCGGTGCGTCGGGTGAGCGTGATTGTGTGTTATGGGAGGAGGGTGAGCCCCTCCTCCCTATTCTCCGGTTATCTCGTTACTGCTTCGGCGTATACGGCAGGTGCTTACCGTCCTTGTAGATGTAGATCTCGTAATCCTCGCTGAGCTGCATGCCGTCTTCGTCGACGCTCGTGTCGCCGGTCAGCCCTCGGTACTCACCGGCAACCCTGAAGAGCGCCTGGCGGATCGCGTCGGAATCGGTCGAGCCGGCCTCCTCGATCGCGAGCGCGGCCAGAATGCCACTGTCGTAACCATAGGCCCCGAACGCCGTCAGTGGCGGCTCACCGAACCTCTCCTCGTACGCCTTGGCATACTCGTTATCATAGAAGTCGCCGCCAACGTTGTGCTCGATTCCCCTGATGCCTTCCGCGATCTCGGGGGTTGCCGCGACTTCGGCGCCCCAGTTCGACACTTCCGTGCCGATCCACTCATCGGCGGTGGCGAGCCCCATCTCGAAGGCCTGTCGCAACACCAACGCGGCCTCCGCCCCATAGGCGAAGAATATCACCGCATCGGGATCCGGCGCCGTGAGCTGCCTCAGCTCGGGCCGGTAGTCGGTCTTCTGCTCCTCGTAGCGAACCTTGGAGACGCACTCGAGACCCATCTCCTCGGCTGCTTCGCAGGTGGCGATCTCGACGCCCACGCCAAAGGGGTTATTGGGGAAGAGGGTTGCCACGGTCTTGGCGCCGACCTCGCTCTGGGCAAGCTTGACCAGCGGCTCGCCCTGCAGTGAGGCCAGTCCGATTATGTCGAAGAAATACGGGCCCACCTCGCGCAGCATGGGCGAGTTGGCGCCGATCGAGATGTGAACGACCTTGTTTTCGTTGGTGAACTGTCCCGTTGGCAGGGTGCGGCCGCTCGAGTACTCGCCGAGCACGATCGCAACGTTATCGACCTCCACGAGCTTGCGCACGGCATCCATCGCCGCCGCCGCTCGCGATTCGTCGTCTTCGATGATGAGCTTGACCAGCTTGCCGCCCAACACGCCCGGTCCTACGGCGCGCGTGTTGCCGCCCTTGAGCGGGACGTCGTAGCCGGCGTTGACCCTCTCGATCGCGAGTTGAACGCCGCGTTGCATATCCAGGCCCACGACCGAGCTCGCGCCCGTAAGCGGCGTGAACAACCCGAGCTTGACCTCCTCCTGGGCCATCAGCGGCGAGAAGGAGAGCGTGCTCGCAACCGCCGCCGCCAGGAGCGATCCGAGCAGGAATTTCAGCTTTCGCATCGGAAATCCTCCCCTCATGTTGGTTGTGGTGTTTTT
>JBHICL010000252.1:0-5065 GCA_046759605.1 Alphaproteobacteria bacterium
GGGGTTCGAAGTGGTCCGGGTTCCATTCGCGGAAATCAGCAGCCCCGCAAGGGCGGCCGGGGTCAGCTCGATGAGGCCATCTCCGATCATGGGGGTTGCCGAGGCCTCCGCGAACGCGAGCCCACAATCGGCCATCGCTACCAGCGTGCTGCCGAGGCGCCGCGACAGATCCACCCGGGTTACGATGGCACGGCGGCACCCGATGCTGGCGAATGCCGCCACCGCCTCGCGCGTGTCGATCTCGTCGCCGCCCGCCGCCTGCACGAGCACCGGCTCCAGCCGGGCAGCCGCGATCAGTCGGCCGAGGCTTTGCAAGTCATTGGAATCGAAAGGATTCGCGCCGTAGCTGTCGACCACGACCAAGTCGCCGCCGGCCGCGCCGGCGACAACCGCGGCCAGCTCATCGGGCTCCTCCACCTTGCGCATGCCGAGCTTCATGGCCTGGCACAGGGCTTCGAGCTGCGCGACGCCACCGGCCTTGAGGACGTCCGCCGTGACGAGGCGGACACTGTCGCCCGCCAAGTGAGCGCGGGCGGCGAGCTTGGCCGCGGTCACGGTTTTCCCGGCCCCCGGCGCGCCAATCAGCAGCAGCGTTTGCGGTCCCTTGCCGGTGCCAATCGGGTCGAAGCGATAGTGACGCTCCAGGGCGGCGGCGAGGACCGCATCCGGGCCCGCGCACACCGCCTCAGTCTCCGTGTGATGCGCCGTCTCGACGAGCGTGTCGAGAAGAGAGTGAGAAACGCCGTGATCGATCAGGGTGGACCGCACGATCGGCAACGGATCGTCTACCGTCCGCTGCTCGTCCGGGAGGGCAGACGGTGCATCCGCAATCGGTCCCCGGTCTTCGATCGCCGCCGTGACGCGCACCTGACCGCCGGACTCCGTGTGAGTGGAAATGAGTATGGAGTCCGGTCCCATCTCGCGGCGGACGAGCTCCATGGCCTCGGCGAACGATCCGGCCCGGTATGACTTCAACCGCATCGTCGAACCCGGCTACACGGTACCGACCGTGCGGATACGAGCCCTTGGATGGATCTCGTTCTGGGACAGCACCACCGTCTGGGGACGGAAACGCTCGACGATCGAACGCACGTATGGACGGATACCGGGGCTGCTCAAAAGCACCGGCATCTCGCCGGTCATGGTCAACCGATCGAACCCCTCGCGCACGCCCTTGATGAACTCCTGCAGCCGCGAGGGCGGCATCGCCAGCTGCGCGTCGTCCCCTTCGCCCGTCAGAGATTCCGCGAAGGCCTGCTCCCACTCGGGAGACAGCGTCAAGATCGAGATAAAGCCGTCCGCGCCGGTGTTCGCATCGCTGAGCTGCCGGGCCATGCGGGCACGCACATGCTCGGTGATCGTCGTCACGTTCCGGCTGATGGCGCAGGCCTCGTTGATGGCCTCCAGGATCGTTGGCAGATCACGGATCGACACTCGCTCGCTCAACAGGTTCTGCAGCACACGCTGGATTCCGCCGACAGTGATCTGGTTCGGCACGAGATCGGCAACCAGCTTTTGCTGCCCCTTGTCGAGCTCGTCGAGGAGCCGCTGCGTTTCGGCGTAGGACAACATCTCGGGCATGCTGTCCTTTATGATCTCGGTGAGGTGCGTCGTTATGACCGTCGGCGGGTCGACGACGGTATAGCCCCGGAACAAGGCCTCTTCCTTTTGCGACTCTCCGACCCAGGAGGCGGGCAGACCGAACGTGGGCTCCGTCGTCTCTTCGCCCGGAAGCGAGATGGGATCCCCTCTCGGATCCATCACCAGCAGCATGTTTGGGCGCACGTCGCCACGGCCGCACTCTATCTCCTTGATTCGTATGGCGTAGGCGTTGGCGCTCAGCTGCATGTTGTCCTGTATCCGGACCGCCGGAAGGATGAAGCCCATTTCGGCGGCCAGTTGGCGCCGGAGCGATTTGATCTGGTCTTTCAGACGCTGTCCCTTCTCCGTATTGATCATCGACAACAGGCCGTAACCGAGTTCCAGTCGAACCTGATCGATCTGCAGCGCCGTCGAAATCGGCTCTTCGGCCAGCGGTGCCGCGGCCGCTTCCTCCGCGGCCTCCTGTGCGGCCTCGATCCGGGCCAGCTCGCTACGGCGCGTAAGCGTCCAGGCAATACCACCGGAGGCGGCCCCGAGAATGAGGAACGGCACCATCGGCATACCGGGCACGAGTCCCAGACCGATCATGAGCGCGGAGCTCAGCCCCAGGGCGCTGGGATAGCTGGAGAGCTGTCCGAACACGGCCTTGTCCGCAGCGCCGGGGACACCGGCCTTGGTGACCACCATGCCGGCCGCCGTGGAGACGATCAGCGCCGGTATCTGGGTCACGAGCCCGTCGCCCACGGTGAGCAGCGTATAGGACTGTGCGGCCTCGCTCAGAGTCAGTCCTATGGACAAGACGCCGATGATCATGCCACCGACGACGTTGATGAATGTGATCAGGAGCCCGGCGATGGCGTCGCCGCGGACGAATTTTGCGGCGCCGTCCATGGCGCCAAAGAAGCTGCTTTCCTCTTCCAAGGTCTTGCGGCGAGCTCGGGCCGTGTCCTCGTCGATGAGGCCGGCTGACAGATCGGCGTCGATGGCCATCTGCTTGCCGGGCAGGGAGTCGAGGCTGAAACGCGCCGCCACCTCGGCGATCCGTCCGGAGCCCTTGGTGATGACCACGAAGTTGACGATCACCAGGATCGCGAAAACGATCATTCCGATGACGAAGTTGCCGCTCATCACGAAGTTGCCGAACGCTTCGATCACGCGCCCCGCGGCGCCGGTGCCCTCGTGTCCGTTCGAAAGGATCAGACGCGTGGAGGCGACGTTCAGCGACAGACGCATTATCGTTGCGATAAGCAGGATCGTCGGGAAGGAGCTGAACTCAAGCGGCGCTTTGATGAACAGCGCCGTCATGAGGACCATCACCGAGAACGTGATGGATAGCGCCAGGCTGATGTCGAGAAGCCAGCGCGGCATGGGCAGCCATAGCGCGACAAGAATGGCGACGACGCCGAGAGCAAGCGCGATGTCGCCCCGCCTCAACCTCTCGGATAATCGCACAAGCAACGCCGTGCCCGGCGCCGTTTGCGCGGCCGTCGCGCCGGCAGATTGGGTTTGCGCCTGATCGGTGTGGCTCATGACGGCTGGCCAGGGCTACCGCGGAACCACCCTCATGCGGAGAGGCGTGTGGAGTCGCCCGGCGTCGGGACTGCGACGCCTTGCTGCGAGTATTGCTTGAGCTTGTTGCGCAAAGTGCGGATCGAGATCCCCAGGATGTTCGCGGCGTGTGTGCGGTTGCCAAGGCAATGGGTCAGCGTCTCGATAATGAGTTCCTGCTCTACGTCGGCGACCGTCCGGCCGACCAGCCCAGCCGCTCCGTCTGCCACACCGCGGACGCCCGGCCGAACGTCCGCGCCGGCGCCACCTGCCGCCATGTCCGTAAGCAGGATCGCCTCCGGCCTGATGGTGTCGCCCTTCGCCAGCAGCACCGCCCTGTGCATGGTGTTCTCCAGCTCGCGGACGTTGCCCCGCCAGGCGTGGGAGCGCAGTAGCTCTTGCGTCTCGCCGCTGAGCTGCAGCGCTGGCACGCCGTTGGCGTCGGCGTATTTGGCGACGAAGTGCTCGGTCAGCAGCGGAATGTCGGCTCTGCGTTCGCGCAGCGGCGGCAGATGCAGATCAACGACGTTGAGCCGGTAGAAAAGATCCTCGCGGAAGTTGCCTTTGCTTACCTCGTGAGCCAGGTTCCGGTTGGTGGTTGCGAGCAGCCGGATGTCCACGGCGATGGGCTCGTTGCTGCCCACGCGCGTGATGTCCCGTTCCTGTATCGCGCGCAGAAGCTTTGCTTGCAGGCGTGGATCCATTTCCGAGATCTCGTCCAGCAGCAGGGTTCCACCGCTCGCTTCCTCGAACCTCCCGACGCGCCGTGCGACGGCACCGGTGAAAGCTCCTTTCTCGTGACCGAACAGCTCGGATTCCAAGAGGTTCTCGGGGATCGCGGCGCAGTTTACGGAAACGAAAATCTCGTCCGCACGCTTCGAATGGCGGTGGATATAGCGGGCGATCAGCTCCTTGCCGGTGCCCGACTCGCCGGTGATGAGGATGCTGGCGTCGGAGGGTGCCACCTTTCTCGCCAGCTCGATGACATGGGCCATGGCCCGATCCCGGTATATGAGCTCCTCGGACTCCTCCGCGACCGCTTCCAGCACCGCGGCGATCAAGTCCGGATCCGGCGGCAGGGGGATGTACTCTTTGGCGCCCGCTTTGATCGCCTCGACGGCCGCGGTTGCGTCGTTGGCAAGACCGCAGGCGACCACCGGAACGTTGATGCGTTCCTGGGCCAGGCTGGCCACGAGGCGCCGGATGTCCAACGCGATGTCGGTCATGACCAGCTCGGCACCCTGACCGGACCTGAGGGCCGTAAGGCCGCCGTCGATGTTGTCGACCTGGGCAACCTTCGCACCTCGCGACATCGCGATTTTGGTGGCGATGGTAATGTGACCTCCCAGGCGACCGATTATGAGCAAACGCATGTCCGTTCTCCGGTAAAGGCAACCTAGCGATAGAAGGCGACCCGCTTGGTAGGCGGGAGCACCGTGTTGAGTAGCATCTCCAACCGGCGTGGGTTCTCCTGCCGCGCGATGGACGTGATGCCGATCAGGTAAAGCTCTCCCACGAGGGCTTCGGCGGCGGACTTTCTCTCCAGCTTGCCGGCGAGGGGTGCGAACACCATGTTGGCGAGGATCGCGCCGTAGAAAGTCGTCAGTAGCGCGACCGCCATGCCGGGCCCGATCGCTGCGGGATCCTCCAGGTTTCCCAGCATCTGGACGAGACCCACGAGAGTCCCGATCAGGCCCATTGCCGGTGCGACATCGGCCGCACGGTACAGCATGCTTGCCCCCTGCCGATGGCGCTCCGCCAGCGCATCCAGCTCCGGCCGCATTACCCGTGTGATCTCCGCATCGGGAAGGCCGTCGGCCGCCAGCTCCAGGCCGCGTGCGAGGAAGGGCTCCCGGCGGAACCTCTTCGCGGCGGTCTGGAGCGCGAGGAGCCCGTCCCGCCGTGCACGGTTCGC
>JBHICL010000253.1:0-5040 GCA_046759605.1 Alphaproteobacteria bacterium
TGGAGGGTCACCCGGCGGAATTCGCGATGCCGGATGTATTGGTTCGTCTCACCACGGAGGCCGACAAAGTGCTCTGCTACTAAGGATCGGATCGCCTGTGCTGTCCCCGATGGCGGAGTTGAGCGTTCTGGGCGGTATCGCGGAGATGAGCGTGACCAACAAAGTTGAGGCCCATTATCGTGGCTCCGGTGATTTGGCCGAGCTGATTGCGGCAAGATTGCGCTCGGCCGGTAAGGATTTGGGGCAGTTAACGACGGCTGATCTCGCTGCTGTCGACGAGTTTCATATTCGCGGTCGCAAAGCGACGCTCGAACTGGCCGAAAGAATGGAACTCGATACGAGTTCCCGTGTCCTGGATATCGGGAGTGGACTGGGTGGGCCGGCACGCACCGTGTCGGAAGTGTACGGTTGCCATGTAACCGGAATCGATCTCACAGAGAGCTTCTGCGAAGCAGCCGTCGCATATATCTGTCGGGCGTAGATCAGTCGCGGCGAACTTCCGATCTTGGCATAGGACGGGCTGTTCGCCCTGGCCCTATCCTTATCCGATCCTGCCCAAGAATAGTCTTGCGATCGCTTGCTGGAACCAACAATCAGCATCAGCGGTCGGCCATCGGCCCACTCTCGTTCTGGCGCTGGCCGCGGCCGATCCGATGACGATCGCGTTTGCCGTGTCGGTCATTTCTTTCGGCTCCTCGTATCGGGACAATGGGAGCCGGCGCAGTGGATAAGCCCCACCAACTTTTTCCCCGCATTGCAACCTGTTAGGGTCGCGTCGTGATTCGTCCGCGAAGAAGTCGGGGCAACTCTTGAGCGCCAAGGGTCGAGGTGTCGTCGCAGCCGGTCACGAGGAGACCGCCGAGGCCGCGGCGATCATTCTGCGCGAAGGCGGGACCGCCTTCGACGCCGCGCTTTCCGCCATGGCGGTCGCCTGCGTTACCGAACCGGTCCTCGCCTCGCTCGGTGGCGGCGGTTTCCTGCTCGCCGTCGATTCCAGCGGATCGGCGACTGTGTACGACTTCTTTGCGCAGACGCCCATCCGGCGACGGGCCGGCGATGTGGACTTCCGCGCCGTTCTGGCCGATTTCGGCACCACGACACAGGAGTTTCATATCGGGTTCGGCTCCATCGCGACGCCTGGCACCGCCCGAGGCATCGTGGAGATTCACCGGCGCCTGGGCACCTTGCCGCTCGCGGTCATCCTCGAGCCTGCCATCAGGCTCGCCCGTGAAGGCGTGACGATCACGCCGTTCCAGGCCTACCTGTTCAGCGTCGTGGCGCCCATCTACACGGCCTCATCCGGCGCCCGCGCCTGTTTCGGCGGTACCGCCCATCAGGGCACACCCGCCGCCGGGGAGCGGCTCCGCAATCCGGATCTGGCCGACGTTCTGGAACAGCTGGCGCGCCACGGCGATGAACCCTTCTATGAGGGAGACGTCGCCGTGGCCCTCGCGAAGTGCTGCCGGGAGGGCGGCGGTCACCTGACCCGCCGGGACCTTGCCTCGTACCGAGTCGAGATCCGGTATCCGCTCGAGCTCGAGCACCAGGGGACCCGAATCCACCTGAACCCGCCACCGTCCTCGGGAGGAATCCTGATCGCCTTCGCCCTCCGCCTCGCCGCCCTGGCCGGCCTAGGCTCACGCGCTCACGGCGGTGGCGAGCACTTGAGCATGCTCGCGCGCATCATGGAGAAGACCAACAAGGCGCGTGTCGATAGCGGACTCGAGGCCGAGGGCGCGACGGCCAGCCTGCTGGACCCCGCACTCGTCTCTCGTTACGCCGCCGAGGTGACGGGCCGGCCCGCCAGCACCCGTGGAACGACCCACATCAGCGTCATCGACGCCGCGGGAAACCTCGCCAGCGCGAGCCTCTCCAACGGCGAAGGCTGCGGCTACGTGCCGCCCGGCACGGGCATCATGCCCAACAACATGCTGGGCGAAGAGGACTTGAGCCCCCTTGGCCTGGGCCGCTGGCCGACGAACCGGAGGATCGCCTCGATGATGTGTCCCGCGGCAATCGCCTGGCCCGACGGGCCCATCGCCGCCCTCGGCTCGGGTGGTTCCAACCGGCTTCGCACCGCCATCGTGCAGGTGCTCGTCAACCTGCTCGACTTCGGCATGTCGATCGGATCGGCCGTCGAGAGCCCGCGCATCCACTTGGAGCGAGGACGATTGGACATCGAGCCGGGATTTGACACCGCGGCTCTTGAGCGCGTGCTGCAACTCGCCGAAAGCCATCAGCAGTGGTCCGCGCCGAACATGTTCTTCGGCGGCGTCCATGCGGCGTTGCTGGACCCGAAAGACCACCGGCTGGTCGGCGCCGGCGACCTGCGCAGGGGTGGGGCTCAGATCCTGGTCTGATGAGGTGGGCGGGCCCTACACAAGGGCATCAAAGACAAAATCACCCCTTCTGTCGGAGAAAGCTCAGAGAATCGAGAACTGTGCAGAATGGCACAGACCACCGAACTCCTCACCCCGAAGATGGCGCCGATACATTGAGGAAGGTCGTGACGACGGCAGGACGCGACGCGTGAGGTCTCTTCCGCTCCCAGCGACAGCGGCCGAGCGGCGTGCGTCTATCATGACTGTTCATCTCTTCTGGTCTGTTCGTGAGCGTCGCTGGGAAGGAGACGCGACTTGGGGACCAATCACCGTACGCGCGAAACCTATGGCCGCCGTCTGGCTGACAAAGTCAAAGCAGCTGTCGATCATGCGAGGCAGCAGGGTCGTGACGAGGCGGCAACCCGGCTCCAGACAATCTATGAAGCAATCCTGAAAGACGACATACGGTACGAGCACAACCGCCGCAAGAGCTCTTCACTGAAGTGATGCAGGTACGTCCCTAAAACGCCGTGAAGCGGTCCGTCTTACGGTATGCACCGTATCGAGGGTTATGCGTATTGCCCGGCAGAGAGCCTCACGCACAGGAGACGGGCCTGATGGATGCCGGACCCCCGCCCGGCTTTCCTAATGCATCGTCGGCATTACGAACTCGGCGCCGGCACGAATACCCGTGGGCCACCGCGACGTAATTGTCTTCAGCTTGGTGTAGAAGCGCACCCCCTCGGGCCCATGGATGCTCATGTCGCCGAACAGGGAGCGCTTCCAGCCGCCGAAGCTGTGATACGCCACGGGCACCGGGATCGGGACGTTCACACCGACCATGCCGACCTTGATCCGGCTCGCGAAGTCGCGCGCCGCATCGCCGTCACGCGTGAAGATCGCCGTGCCGTTGGCATACTCGTGGCCGTCGATGATCTCGACGGCCTCGTCGTAGCTGCCCGCCCGAACAACCGATAGAACCGGCCCGAAGATCTCGTCCCTGTAGATCTTCATTCCGGGTGTGACGCGATCGAACAGGCTGCCGCCGAGGTAGTAACCGCTCTCGTAGCCCTGCAGCTTGAGGCCGCGCCCGTCGACGACCAGCTCCGCCCCCTCCTCGACCCCGAGGTCGATGTAGCCGGAGATCCGCTCCATGGCCTGGCGGGTCACGACCGGTCCCATGTCCGATTCCGGATCCGTGCCGGGGCCGACCTTGAGCGCCCGGATGCGCGGCGCCAGCTTGTTGACGAGGGTATCCGCCGTCTTGTCGCCCACCGCGACGGCGACCGAGATTGCCATGCAGCGCTGTCCGGCCGAGCCGTAACCGGCCCCCATGAGCGCGTCGGTCGCCTGCTCCATGTCGGCGTCGGGCATCACCACCATGTGGTTCTTGGCGCCCCCCAGGGCCTGGACCCGTTTTCCGTGCGCCGTTCCGGTCGTGTAGATGTACTCCGCGATGGCCGTCGAGCCGACGAAGCTCACCGCGCCAATGTCCGGGTGCGCCAGGATCGCGTCCACCGCCTCCTTGTCGCCGTGCACGATGTTGAGGACGCCGGCTGGAAGACCGGCCTCTTGGAACAGCTCGGCGGCGCGCATCGACGCCGAGGGGTCGCGTTCCGAGGGCTTGAGGACGAAGGTGTTCCCGCACGCGATCGCCATGGGATACATCCACATCGGCACCATGGCGGGGAAGTTGAACGGGGTGATGCCCGCGCACACGCCGATCGGCTGCCTCATCGAGAAGCTATCGATGTTGGTGCCGACGTTCTCGGCGAACTCTCCCTTCAGCAGATGGGGTATGCCGCAGGCGAATTCGACGACCTCGATGCCTCGGGTCACCTCGCCCTTGGCGTCCTCCAGCGTCTTGCCGTGCTCCTCGGTTATGATTGCCGCCAACTCGTCCCTGTGCTGGTTCAGAAGCTCGTTGAACTTGAACATGACGCGCGCCCGCCTGAGGGGCGGCGTCCCGGCCCAGTCGGGAAGCGCGGCCTTTGCCGCGGCCACCGCGGCATCGACCTCGGCGGAGCTTGCAAGGGGCACCTGACGCGCCTCTTCACCCGTCGCCGGGTTGAACACCGGGCCGAAACGGCCCGAGGCGCCGTCGATCCTCTTGCCGCTTATGAAATGCTGAACGTTCTCCATCTCCACTGTCCTCCCTGCCGGTCCGGAGATCGACGCCGGAAAAGTGAGCCCGGCGTCCGCCGGCCAGCGCAACAGCGTCGAACCGCCAGAGCTATAAGTCAACCGCGAGACCGGCGCAAGGCGAGCGCCGGGGGAACCCTCACAGGCTGCCGAACCGGCCGGAGAAGAACACGAGCGGCCGCCCTTCCCGGTAGCCGAACTCTTCGACCTCGCCGATGAATATCACGTGGTCGCCACCGTCATGCCGGGCCCGGTTGCGGCACGCGTACCAAGCCAGGCAGCCGCGCAGCCGGGGCGCGCCGTTGGCCCCGATCTCCATATCGGTCCCCGCGTCGGCCAGGTCCGGGGACGCGAACCTGTGGCACAGGTCCAGCTGGTCTGCGGTCAGAACGCTGATGCAGTAGTGCGAGACGCTTTCGAAAGGCGGCAGGCTCGGTGACTGGCGGTCCAGGCTCCACAGCACCAGCGGAGGATCGAGGGACACCGAGCTGAACGAATTTATGGTCACGCCGACGAGCCCGCCCTCCGGCGCCTTCGCCGCGACCACCGTCACGCCGGTGGCAAAGCGGCCCAGGGC
>JBHICL010000254.1:0-5015 GCA_046759605.1 Alphaproteobacteria bacterium
TGGTTAGCGCCGCAAAGCGGTCGTGCTCAGGGGTTGGTCTCAACCGCCGCTTGTAGCCAAGACGCGACATTCGCAGACTCTCAATTGGCACCGCAATTTGGCACATCGCGATGCCGCTAGCGGGAGCCGTCCACAGCATCAAGAACGGACGTTCTCCGCTACTGCCACAACGGGACGGTTTTAGCCACGCTCGTCCACAGCGCCGTCATTGTTTCACATCGGTTGTATCGGAGCTTCGGTGAAGCAGCCGTACACAAGTGCGGCCAGCTTGCCGGCCCTCTTGGCGTGACACTGATAAGATTTGTGCGATAATTGATGGGATGACGACGTGTCACCGGGTCGAGCCCAAAAGCCGCGTGGTCGAGTGTCGCTTCGGCCAAGTCCGAGCTGAACGCAATACGCTGGGTGCGAAGTCCGGCAAAACGATCATGCTGCAGAGTTCACTCGGTGATCAGCCATCAGCCCCGAAAGGCCTGGTAACGGGGAAGGCCCGATCCGGTACTCGCTATGCGGGGGCTGCGGTCAGATGGGACCTTATCCGCAACCAGTGTTCTAGAGCAAACTGGTCTCATTCTTGGGGCAGGCCAAAATCGGTCCACTAACGGGCCAAGCTGCCCCCGGAGCTGGAGTCGTTTTGAGGCCCGGAATCGCAAATCCGGGACCGTACTCTAGCGAAGCGAGATCAACGCCGAAGGGAGGATGAGTAGATGAGATTCAGATTTATCAAGGACTTGGTTGCCAGCTGCGCTGCTGTCGGTTTGTTGTGGATGGCGGCTGCTGGAAATGCGGTGGCCGAGTTTCCCGAGAAGCCGCTGACTATTGTTGAACCGTGGGCCCCAGGTAGCGCCGGGGATGTCCCGGCCCGGATCCTCGCCGAATTGGCTCAGAAGGAACTCGGTCAGCCAATCGTCGTTCAAAACCTGGTCGGCGGAGGAGGTCAAAAGGCGGCACTCTTTACCAAGAATGCCGATCCTGACGGATACACCATCTTGAATGGGTGGGTCGCCAATGTCGTAATGGGGCCCATCTTCAACCCTGACGTGGGCTACACGCGGACCGACTTCGAGCCGATACTGCTATACCAAGTCAACCCTTTCACGCTCGTGGTTAAGGCCGATCATCCGGCCAAGGACCTAAAGGAGTTCGTCACCTGGGCGAAGAACCAGCCGCGAGAGCTTCATGTCGGCGTGTGCGCGGCGACGGGGTTGCCGAGGATGATCATGGAACGTTTTCTCAGCGTAGCGGAGATCACGAACTACAGCTCGGTACCCTTCCAGGATTGCGAAACCGACAATATCAAAGGGCTATTCGACGGGTCTCTGGATTTCTCGACGGGGGCGATCTCCGTGGAGAAGATCTATGGCGAGCGCGTTAGAACGTTAGCCTTTTTCCTGGACGATCGTTCGCCCATTGCCCCACAAATTCCAACTGCAAAAGAGCAGGGTTTCGATCTCGGTTGGGGTGCGGTGGCGGCAGGCTGGTCGGGCTTGGTGGCACCGAAAGGTACCCCGCCCGAGCGGCTGCAGAAGCTGGTCGAGGCCTTCACGAAAGCGGTTCAGTCCGAGGAATTCGAGCGGCGGATGCTAGAGACGGGCAATACCATCAAATATATGCCGCCCGTGGAATTCCGGCAGCTTTGGGAGGACTCGAACGAGCGCCTCAAGCCCGCGATTGAACGAGTTTTAGCGGGTCAAAAGACATAACGGACGCAAGTGGCTGAGCAATGTCGGTTCATCGGGAGAAAGCCGGCCGGGTTGTCTTTCGAGGCCCCCCGGCCGCCTTTCTAGAAGTCAGAGGGGCTGAAACGCACTTTGTCGCCCCGATTCCAGAAGTGCCGGTACCGACCTTTGGCCAAGGGACGACGTAACGGGCTGTGTAGAAATGAGGCATACCGGTTCGACGCCCCGCGCCTATGACGCGGGGTTCATCGGTCTAGGCGACCTCGGGGGTGCCATCGCCCGCCGGATGCTCGACCATGGGGTTCGGCTCACGGTGTTTGATCCCAATCCCGAAGCCGTACGCCTTACGGCGTCGCGTGGTGCAATACCGGCTGCAACGTCGCGCGCCGTCGGCGCGACTTGCAAGATCGTTTTCTTGTGCCTCCCCGGTCCCGACGTATTGCGCGAGGTCGGACTGGGTCGCTACGGCCTGGTCCATGGCATGTCCGCCGGAGACATCGTCATCGAGATGTCGACCAGCGGGCCTGACGCCGTACGCGAGGTCGGCGCGGTGCTCGCGGAGCGCGGAATCCGCATGATCGATGCGGCGGTGGGGAAAGGTCCGTGGGCCGCCGAACAAGGTGATCTCACCCTTATGCTGGGCGGCGATGAAGAAACGCTGGACGAGGTCGACCATCTGCTCCAGGTCGTCGCCAGCCGGCTTTATCGCTGCGGACCGCTGGGGGCGGGACAGGTTGTCAAGCTCGTCAACAACCTGGCGTCATGCACAAATCTCGCCATTGCGGTTGAGGCGATTGCTCTTGCGCAACGCTGTGGCGCGGATCTCTCGGTCGTAACAGAGGTGCTTCCGCAAACCGCAGCCGACAGCTGGCACCTGCGTCATACAGTCATCGATAAGGCCCTTGGCCGGCGGGACTTCGATCCAGTCTTCAAGCTCAAGCTCGCCCGCAAGGACCTCGGATTGGCGCTCAACATGGCCGAACGCGTTGGATTGGCGGCGGGGTGCGCGCGCGGCGCGCTTGAATGGCATGACCGCGGGATGGCGGCTGGCCTGGGCGATCACGACCAGTGCGCCATCATGCTAACGCTGGGCGACAATGACCGGACGTCCACCCAAGCGTCGGGGGAATCAGACGGCAAAGCCACCGACGCCTCGCCGGTCGGCGGCGGGCCCGGGGGGAGAGGCCGATGACCGACCTCTGGCGAAAGGACCTGATGCCGGCCCTCGTATTCGTCGTGTTCGCCGGATGGCTCTTGTACGAAGCCGTGGTGCTCGACGTCGAGGTCGCGGGCCACGTCGGCGGCGGTATGGACGCCGCCGGCTATCCGAGGACGCTGGCGCTCGTAGTCATCTTCCTTTCGGTCCTGATCATGGGGCGGAGCCTATGGATGGGGCGCACAAGGATGCGTCGTGCGGCAGGCTCCGGCGAGCCCCCCTATTCGCCAGGCTCCGGGGCGCGTGCGTTGGTCAAGCCATCGTTAGCGGTGTTGGCCATCGTGCTCTTTACGTTCGCGCTGATACCGGTCGGCTTCCTGATCGCGACGCCGGCCCTGCTCGCGTTTTTCATGTACCTCGTTGGCGAGCGACGATGGGGTTGGATTGTCTTCGGCGCCGTCGCTCTCACGCTGGCAACGTGGGCAATTTCATTCTTCGGCTTTCACATCCTTTTGCCCGAAGGGTGGTTAGGCTTTCTCACCGATTAGCGTTGTGCCACCTTGTCAGAGACGCTTCAGATCATCGTAGACCTCGGCGCCGGCGTCGACTTGATGACCTCGGCCACGCTGGTCGTCGGGTTGGTGATCGGGATTCTGTTTGGCGTCTTGCCAGGCATGGGACCGGTGCTTGGCGTGGCGCTGGCGATCCCGTTCACCTTCCATCTACCACCTGTCCCCTCGATAGCACTGCTGATCGGCATCTACCAAGGTGGCAATTACGGCGGCGCAATCACCGCCGCTGTGTTGGGGATACCGGGCACGCCCATGGCCGCGGCGACCCTGCTCGATGCGCATCCGATGGCTCTCAAGGGAGAGGCCTCCGAAGCCGTGACGCTGGCGTCCGTATCTTCGTTTTTCGGCACGACGTTTAGCGCCATCGTATTGATCATGGTAGCGCCGACCCTGGCCGAGTTCGCGCTGCGCTTCGGGCCTGCGGAAACCTTTTCCCTTGCCCTATTGGGTCTCACGGCGATTGCTAGCTTGGGTCAGGGCTCCACGCTCAAAGGTCTGGTGGCGGGCGCGTTCGGTCTAGCCGTGGCGACCATCGGCAACGATCCGATCACCGGGCTGATGCGGTTCAATTTCGGGCTCACCGAGCTTCAGGGCGGGATCGGCATCGTGCCGATGATGATGGGAATCTTTGCGGTCTCTGAACTCTTGATGCAGGTTGAGGCGCCGCTGCGCGCGTGGCAGGCCAGTGAACGAATCGGCGTCCGATTTCGCGAATTCCGAAGTCTTTCGCGGCGCTTTCCGGGCCATTTGCGTGCCAGTACGATCGGGGTGGTCATTGGCGCCATCCCGGCCGTGGGCGCCGTTGCATCTTCGTTCCTCGCTTACAAACTCGCCAAAGACTTCTCCAGCCATCCAGAGACTTTCGGAAAGGGCGAAAGGGATGGGGTGGTCGCGAGCGAGGCAGCCAACTCGGCGACCACGGGCGGAGCAATGATCCCGATGCTTGCCCTCGGCATCCCGGGCGATCCCGTGGTTGCCATCATGATGGGCGGCCTGCTGATCCAGGGGCTGACGGCGGGGCCTTCCCTGTTCTTCACGAACATCGAGGTATTGACGGGCATATTCGCCGCATTCCTGGTCGGCGCGATTCTCCTGTTACCGATCGGCCTGGCCGCGATTTCAGCTTTCCTGCGGGTGCTCAGGACGCCGTTTCCACTCCTGCTGGCTGGTGTGTTGGTGCTTTGCGTCATTGGCACTTTCCTGGTCCAGCGGTTCGTCGTCGATCTTTGGCAACTCTGGCTGTTCGGCGTGATCGGGTACGGCATGCGAAAGACCGGTTATTCGGTCGCCGCGGCAAGCATTGGGTTCGTGCTGGGTCCGGTGCTCGAAGTAAACCTCCGGCGCGCGACGATCATCATGAGCGACGATTTCGTCGGCTACATCCTCGGCCGGCCCATCGCAATAACCATCCTTGTTCTCGTCGCGTTGGCGTTGGCATTCCCCGTCGTTCAGGGCGTTGTTCTTGACCGTAGGAAAAATGCCGCGGGTGCCCGGAGACCGTCTTAGCAAAGTCTTTTGGCTCGGGGTGGCCACGAAGCCTTAATGTCGCCTTCGGGTCTACCATCGGATTTTGTGAGGAGAGGCCGTAACTGTTGTGCGGTTGGGATG
>JBHICL010000255.1:0-5009 GCA_046759605.1 Alphaproteobacteria bacterium
CCCGAACACGCCGGGGCTCGGCCGGGCGCGTCGACATGCGCACCGGCGCCTTCGCGACGCGGTGGGCGCGCGCGTGCCCGCCGGGATCGCGCTCTGGAACGACGAGCGCGGGAGGCGGAAGGCGCACGTCCTGGCGGCGTTCGACCGCGCGATCTCGCCGCCCCGGAAGCGGGCGCGGTCGGGCAAGGCGTGAGCAACCGGATGGTGGCCCGCGACCCGATCCCCGTCGTGCGCTTCGGCGCAGGCGTGTGGCACCGGGCGCGAGCGCGCGGCAACTCGCGGTGCTCGAACCGTTATCCCGGCCCTGGGGACCAGGAGCGAATCTTCTACCGCGAGCCACTGCCGTGGGCCCGGAACGTGTGCCGGAATCGGGCGTGCTTCCCGGATGCCTGCTGCTGCGACGAGCCGCTACTGCGGGGCGGTGGTCGGTGCTGGCGGTGCGAGGGCCGGGTGCCGCAGCCATCGCGGTGGATAGCGGCGGGACGGCGGATGACCGACGCCGTGGATCACGAGTGGGGCGATCAGTATGCCTGAGACGGGGACACCATGAGCGTCGGGCCCAAGACCGGGCGGCGCGCCTTCGATCGGGCCGCCTGCGACCTGTGCGGCGGTGCCGAGCCGTGGCCCGCGCGGTGCGTGGAGTGCCCGGAGGAGTTCCACGCGCTCTGCGCCGACTGCCTGCTCGCGTGCTGGGACGATGCGCGCACGCGAGACACGCGCGCGCGGGACATGGCGCGCGTGCGCTGCCCGGACCGGCTCCCCGACGCCGATCGCGTCGTGGCCGCGCTCGGCCGCGGCCGCGGGGCCCGGAGCGCCATGATCGTCGAGTACTGCGTCGCGTGGGCGGCCGGTACGGAGCCGGTGTTCGGCGTCGAGTACCCGTGGCCGCGGCAGGGGACACCATGAGTCGGCGCGTCGTCGCCGGGGCGGTCGCGGCCCTGCTCGGTGCCGCGGGTGCCGGAACGCTGCTCTGGGTCGGGGTCGTGCAGCGCTTCCGGCATCCGGCGTACACGGAGACGCAGTTGTTCCTGGCGTACTGGCCGGAGGTCGTGGCCGGGATCGCGCTGTTCGCGTGTCGGGTGCTGGCGCGGGCGGGAGCCGTGAGCGAGGCGCGCCGCGCGGCCGAGGACCGGGCGCTCGACGCCGCCACGGCGCTCGCCCGGAAGATACAGGCGGCCGCCGCCAAGGACCCGGCGTTCCGGACGTGGCTCCAGAGCGACGATCCCCAGGCGGTCTGGGGGCGCGGCCTGATCGCGCGGGTGAAGGCCTACGAGGCGGCGGCGGACGCGGACGACGGCGCTGGATCGGGGACACCGTGAGGTACCGCCGCGTGAGCCCCCGGTTCTGGAACGACGCCGCCGTCCGGCGCCTGCCGCTCCCGCACCGGCTCGTCGCGCTGTACCTGATCACGTCCCGGCAGACCAACCGGATCGGCTGCTACGTGCTCTCGGTCGCGCAGGCCGCCGAGACCATCGGCACCGACGACGACTGGTTCCGCGCCGCGCTCGACCGCGTCTGCCAGGGCCTCGGCTGGCGGTGGGACCCCGAGGCCAGGGTGCTCTACGTGCCGACGTGGTGGCGGTACAACGACCCCCGGAACACGAACACGCTGAAGGGCGCCCTGAAGGATCTCGACGACCTCCCGCCGTCCCCGCTTATCGCACAGTTCGCCACGAACGTCGCGCATTTGTGGGGCCCCTGCGCAAGATCCCTCACTCGGCTGATCGCCGCCCACTACGGACACCTACTCAAGCAGTCCCAGGCACTTGCGGACGCTCCACCAGATTCGGTTCCCAACCAGACGCTGTTCGGTCCCGAACCAAATCCCGATTCGGTTCCCGACCAAACACGATCCGGTTCCGAACCGAACCCTGGTTTGGATGCCAACCCAGTAGCAGGAGCAGTAGCAGGAACAGGAGCAGGACTACTTGCACCCGGCATCGCGCCGCCGTCGTCGCTCGACGACGCCGACGCGAAGCCGAGTGTCAACGGTTTCCCGGATCTCGGCGACGACGGCGAACGTACAACGCTCGCCTGGATCGAGACGGGCCTCTGGACGATTCAGGACCGTGCCGACCCGAAGGCCCAGGCCCACCTCGCCGCCACCATGCCGCCGCTCATCCGGGACTTCGGCGACGCCTTCGTGGCCGCGATCGTGCGCACCTACGACGGCTGGCGCCGCGACAAGGGCAAGACCCGGTGCCAGCGCCGCAAGCGGCACGACCGGAGCATCGACCGCTGGGCCCGCCAGGAGGCCGAGAAGCGCCGCGCCCGGGGCGAGCCGCTCGATGCGGGTGGGGCCCCCGCGCCGACCGATCCGGCCCAGGCCAACGCCGTCCGGAAGCTCGAACGCGAGATGGGCCGTGACTGAGCCGACGCCCGAGGGCTTCACCGCGGCCGATGTGATCCGGGCGCTCGCCGACGTGCGGTGCCCGCGCTGCGGCATCGCCGTGACGGAACTGCGGATGACACAGGACTATACCGAACTCGCCGTCATGGGGAAGGGCACGCCGATCAGGTTCCCGTCGCGACGGTTCTACTCGGTCGGCCCCTGTGGCGACGTGCTTTCTGAGACGGACGGGCAGCGCCTCGCCGAGCAGGCGCGCCGCCTCGCGGACCTCGGCCCATGACCCCCGACCCGCGGCACTTCGAGTTGCGCGTGCCCATCACGGGCACCAAGGGCCACCTCGTCCCCCGCGCCACGGCCGGGATCGACGACCGCGCGATCTGCGGGATCTCCTGCCGGTTCGCCCGGCCCCGGACCACCGAGCCGATCTGCCAGCGCTGCCTGGAGGCTTACGACCGAGACTTCGCCGCCGCCCTCAAGGCGCCCACGTGAACCCCGAGGACTTCGTCGCCGTCTTCCGGGGCTTCTGGCCCCAGGCCCGGAACGTCGCCGCGCCCCGGATGCAGGACCTGTGGGGCGAGACGACCGAGGGGGTGCCCGACGACGTTGTCGCCTATGCCCTCAAGCGTTATGCCCGAGCGAAGCCGCATCCCCCGACCGTGCTGGAGTTCGAGCGGTTCCTCTGGCCGATCATGGACCAGTGGGCCAACAAGCACCCCGACCGGCCCGAGGCGTCCGAGTGGCACCGGCGCCAGCGCATGTTCGCGAAGCAGGACGACGACCGGCCCCCGATCGTGTCCAAGCCCTGCGGCGGCTGCGGGGTTGCGATCCGCCACGAAGATATGGGCGGCAAGCTCCGGCGGTTCCCGACCGACGGCGGGCTGGTGTTCCAGCAGCGCGACGACGGCGGCTGGTTCGCCGCCCGCTGCCCGGAGTGCCGGGGGCCCGAGATCTACCGGCGCCCCCACGGGGCCGAGCGCCTCGCCGACGCGCCCAACGCCCTGCCGGTCCCGCACCCCGACGCGTGGCAGTCGGGCGCGTGGCTCCCGGCGGCGCGCACGCCCGGCGGACCGCTCCGGGACGCCGCCACGGCGAGCGGCCGCTGGTCCGAGGTCGGGTGGCCGAGCCCCGAGTGGCGGGCCTACTTCGCGTGGCTGAACACTGCCGTCCGGAACACGCGCGCCTGGGTCGTGGCCCAGGATGCTGCGCCCGAGCCGCCGCTCCGGGAGCCCGGCGACGACGCTGCCGAGCCGCTGCCGGGGTTGGAATACTCGGGCGGCGACGACCCGCCGTTCTGACGAGTGTGCCTCGCGCGCGCACTCGCGCGTGAGCACTCGCGAGGGGCGCACGCGGCGGGAGCAAGACGTTCCGCTTTGGGACAGACCACGCCATTCCTCAGGAAGCTCGGCCGGATACCGTCCGATGCGGTCACGCCCGTCGCCGGGCCGTCGCGCTCCCGGGGGAAGCCGCAGGATCGCGCCTGAGCGCGATCGGCGGGGTGGGACGACTTCCGGGTCGCGGGGAGGGCTCGGAACGCCGTGTGGGCCAGCCTCGCAAGAATGGCGGGGCACGGAGCGGGCGGGCAGGCCCGGGATGGCGGCTTGAAGGGGTGGGTCCGCGGAGGGAGACGTGTTTTCTCAAGCGGGTGCCGCCGTACCGGGCGCGAGCGAAAAGCGTGCCAAACCGGCCCGGGAGGGGTCCCGCGCACATGTGCGCAGGACACGGGACCGTCACCTGCGCGTAACGTACACGATACCATCCGGTTACGCACCCGCCCCGGCCCGGGAACGCACCGAACGCACACCGGGATCTGTTCGGGATACGCTAGCCGAGCGGAACCCGACCGGATGGGGGGCGCCTAGCGGAACCCGAACCCACGCCGCGTTCGGCATACGCTAGTGTCCATCCGCTAACACCCGTCGTTAGGTATCCGCTCGGAGTATGCTACCTAACAAACCGTGTCGGCACGGTAACAAACACGGTGCGCACCGCAACCCGTTGCGCCGCAACGAGTGGCGACAACACCGCTTCCGTGGGGAAGCGGTTGGAGCATACATATCGTCCATTCGTTACCCCCCGGTAGCTGTGGCGTGATCCGCCATGTGTAACGTTCCGTTGACACAACGGCGCAACCCCCGTCGCGCCAACGGGTTGTGCTATGTTCGCTGACTGGACCCCGCCGGACCCCCGTTGGACCCCCGTTTGCGGTGGGTGGGGCGTGGCACGGTACGGACACGACGGACGGGCTGGCCAGACCGGCACGTTGCCGGTTCGGCACGGCGCGGCTGGTGCCACGCACGGGGGGACGATGGCACGGAAGCAGGACGAGCGGAACGCGGAGGCGTTGCAGAACGCCCGCAACCGCGCGGACGAGATGGCGGAAACCGCCAAGGCCATGGAGAGCGTGCTCTCCGGCATCCCGGCGGCGCCCGCCGACGCATCCGCGCGGGACCCGTTCAAGTCCGTTCGGCGGACGACGGAGCGGGACCTGCGCAGCGCGCGCAACAAGCGGGACCACGCGCTCGCCACAATCGAGCGGCTCTCCAAGTCGCCCGAGGAGCGGGACGCCGAGGCAAAGGCCCTGGCCGAGGCGACGGTCGACGCGCACGACACGGGCCGGGGCTGGTCCAAGCCGATTCCGGTGGGGCCGCAAGGGACGTGC
>JBHICL010000256.1:0-4993 GCA_046759605.1 Alphaproteobacteria bacterium
GTATGTGGCGGCGTGCTCGGCTTGTCCATCATCTTCCAGTCCGGGTGGAAAGCCGTGAAATGAACCGGCACATCCGGTCCCAGCTTCTCGACGATCCACTGGCACATGCGCTCCAGCTCTTCCGGGCTGTCGTTCTCGTCCGGGATCAGTAGGGTGGTGATCTCGAACCAGACGTCGGTCTCGTGTCGCAGGTAGACGAGGGTGTCCAGGACCGGCGCCAACGACGAGGAGCACAGTCGCTTGTAGAAGCCTTCGGTGAAGGCCTTAAGATCGACATTTGCCGCATCCATGTGGCGGTAGAACTCGATGCGAGGTTCCGGCGTGATGTATCCCGCCGTGACCGCGACGGTGCTGATGCCCGCCTCGCGACACGCCGTCGCCACGTCGACCGCGTATTCGAGGAAGATCACAGGGTCGTTGTAGGTGAAAGCGACGGAGGAGCAGCCCAGAGAGCGGGCGGCGAAGGCAATCGTCTCGGGTTCCGCCTGGTCGGCCAGGGTGTCGATCTCCCGGCTCTTGGAGATGTCCCAGTTCTGGCAGAACTTGCAGGTCAGGTTGCAGCCGGCTGTCCCGAAGCTCAGCACCGGCGTACCCGGAAGAAAATGATTGAGCGGCTTCTTCTCTATGGGATCGATGCAATAGCCGCTGGACCGCCCATAGGTCGTGAGCCACATCCGGTCCCCAAAGCGCGCGCGCACGAAGCACAGTCCGCGCTGTCCGTCGTGAAGCTTGCAAAACCGCGGGCAAAGCACGCACTCGATGCGGCCGTCGTCGAGCCGGTGCCAGTATCGCCCGGGGGCGCCCTTCAACTCGTCCTGGTCTCGATTCTCTTCGGGGTCGCGCATGGAACCTGTCCAGCTACTCTATTATTTTAACACATGAGCGGCTATGGCAAGTTTACGTTCGTCATGGGCCGCCCGGTAAGTTTCTTGCTCGAGCGGCCCACCCCTCGTTGCCCAGTGCAGCCCCGTGCGACGTGGAAGCCCGTCCGGGTCAGGACCGGAGAGGGCGAACAAGGAGGAGGCGATCATGGCGAAGTTTGGCGTCGGGCAGGCAATGACGCGGACCGAAGACTTTCGGCTGCTCACGGGCCAGGGCCGTTACACCGATGACTTCAGCCTGCCGGATCAGAGCTACGCCTTCATTCTTCGCTCGCCCTTTGCCCATGCCGAGATCAAGGGCATCGATACGGCGGCCGCGGCCCGCGCGCCGGGAGTGCTGCTCGTGCTGACCGGTGACGACGTGGCCAAGGACGACCTCGGACCCGTTCCCTGCAAGCACGACATGAACAACCGCGACGGCACACCGCGCGCCGACACCTACCGGCCGGTGCTGGCCCAGGGCCGCGTGCGCCATGTGGGCGACCCCGTCGCCCTGGTCGTCGCCGAGACATTGAACCAGGCGCGCGACGCGGCCGAGCTGATCGAGGTCGATTACGAAGATCTACCGGCCGCGGTCGACACCTACGCGGCGGCGCAGCCGGGTGCGCCTCTGATCTGGGATAGCGCGCCGGGCAACATCTGCTTCGACTGGGACAAAGGCGACAGAGAGGCCGTCGAGGCCGCCTTCGCCAAGGCGACACGCACCACCAGCATCGAGCTCATCAACAACCGAGTCGTCGTCAATGCGCTGGAGCCGCGTGTCGCGTTGGCGGAACACGATCGATCGGCGAACCGGACCACCCTCTACGTGCCGAGCCAGGGGGTGCATAACCTCAGGGAACAGCTTGCGGACATGATCTTCAAGGTCGACAGATCGGAGATCCGCGTCGTCTCGGGCGACGTGGGCGGCGGCTTCGGCATGAAAATCTTCCTTCATCCGGAATATCCGATGATCGTCTGGGCCGCGCGCAAGCTGGGACGACCGGTCCGTTGGACGTCCGACCGGAGCGAGGGCTTCATGGCCGACACCCAGGGTCGGGACAACGTCACCAAGGCAGAGCTGGCCATGGACGACGATGGCCATTTCCTCGCCCTCAGGGTGACCACCTACGCCAATCTTGGCGCCTATCTCTCGAACTTCGGACCGTTCATCCCCACCGGGGCCGGAACCTCGATGCTGGCCGGGCTCTACAGAACTCCGGCGATCTATGTGAACGTGCTGGGCGTGCTTACGAACACCGTGCCGACGGACGCGTATCGTGGGGCCGGCCGGCCGGAGGCGATCTACGTCATCGAGCGGCTGGTGGACAAGGCCGCCCGCGAGGTCGGACTGGCGCCGGCCGAGCTGCGCCGCCGTAATTTCGTGACGCCGGAGGAGCTTCCCTACAGCACGCCGCTCGGAGAAACATACGACAGCGGGGAGTTCACCGCCCTTATGGAGAAGGGCATGGACAAGGCCGACTGGAACGGTTTCGAGGCACGTCGCGAGGACGCGCGGAGCCGCGGCAGGCTGCGCGGGATCGGTATGGCGACCTATGTGGAGACCTGCGGTGGCGGTCCCGAGGAAACCGCCGATGTGCGACTCGACGAGAACAACGAGAAGGTCACCATCTACATCGGCAACGTCTCCAACGGTCAGGGGCACGAAACGGGCTATAAGCAGGTCATGTCCGACCGCCTGGGTCTCGACGTAGACCTGATCGAGGTGGTCCAGGGCGACTCGGAGCTCGTTCCCACGGGACTGACCGGCGGCTCGCGCGCGCTGCCCGTGGGCGGCGTGGCGGTTGCCCGGGTGTCGGAAGCCATCATAGAGAAAGGCCGGCAGATCGCGGCCAACGTGATGGAGGCCGCCGCCGCCGATATCGAGTTTTCCGACGCCATGTTTACGGTCGCGGGAACCGACAAGACCATGAGCCTGTTCGACGTCGCACGCGCGGCAAGGGATGATGGAAACCTGCCCGAGGGCATTTCGCCCGGACTGGACGAGGAGTATACCCAGAAACCCGAGGCCTCGACCTATCCCAACGGCTGTCACATCTGCGAGGTGGAGATCGATCCGGAGACCGGGATCGTGGACATCGTTCGATATACCGCGGTCGACGATTTCGGCGACGTCATCAACCCACTGACCCTCGCGGGCCAGGTCCACGGCGGCATCGGGCAGGGCGTCGGGCAAGCGCTCCTGGAGCACACGGTTTACGACGAGGCAACAGGGCAGCTCATTTCGGGCTCCCTCATGGACTATACGCTGCCCCGCGCAGATGACGTGCCCAGCATAAACTTCTCGACCCGCAACGTGCCTTGCAGAACGAACCCCCTGGGCATCAAGGGCGCGGGAGAAGCCGGGGCCATCGGTGCGCCGCCTTCCGTCATGAACGCGATCGTCGATGCCCTCGAGCCGGAACTCGGCCTTGTGAACGTGGACATGCCGGCAACCGCGCAAAGCGTGTGGTCGCTGCTGCAAACGACCAAAGCCGCCTGAGCGGCGGTGCGAGCGAGGAAGACAGGGATTTGTCCTACGCCGACCTCCTGCCAGAGGTGCTCGACATCGCGCGCCGGGCCGGCGTCGCCATCCTCGAGGTCTATCGCGGTGCCTTCGAAGCAGAAAGGAAAGCCGACGGCACGCCCGTGACCGCGGCCGACACGACCTCCGAAGCGATAATCAGCGCGGCGCTTGGCGAGCTGACCCCGGAAATCCCAGTCATCGGCGAGGAGAGCGCGGCCGCCGGTGTTGCGAAGGCTGTGCTCGACGAGCGGTTCTGGCTCGTGGATCCCCTGGATGGCACGCGCGAGTTTCTCAAGCGGAACGACGAGTTTTGTGTCTGCGTCGGGCTCGTGTCGCAGCACGCGCCAGTGCTGGGCGTCGTGCTTGGGCCGGCCCTCGACGTCGCCTACGCGGGCGCGGAACCGGGAACCGCCGTTGTGGTTGAAGGAAGCGCCCCGCCCCGTCCGATCGGCTGCCGCGCATCACCCATGGAGGGGCTGACGGCTATGGTGAGCCGCTCGCACGCGGACAACCAGCGGCTGGAACCGCTGCTCCACGAGCACAACGTGCAGGATCGCAGGACCCTCGGCAGCGCCCTGAAATTCGGGGTACTGGCGGCGGGCGACGCCGACATCTACCCACGGATCGGCCCGACCCACGAGTGGGACACCGCCGCCGGGCATGCGATCCTCTTGAGTGCTGGGGGCCGCGTCGAGACTCTCGAAGGCAAGCCACTCACCTACGGCAAGCCGGGCCTCCTCAATCCAGGCTTTATCGCCTTCGGCCTGCGCTGAGCCGCCGGATCCCGCGGCCGCATCGCTCCAAGGCCATTGCGGAGTCCGTTGGCATACTTACACTTCGGCGCTCGCTGGCATGACGACGGAGGCCGCGTTCATGCGTGAGGCAGGCAAGGTCAGGGCGGCGACACCGGACGCCATCGCTGAGGCCGCGACCGAGCTTCGTGGCGGAGAGCTGATCGCCTTCCCCACCGAGACCGTCTATGGGCTCGGGGCCAACGCCACCGACGACCGCGCCATCGCCGCGGTCTTCGCGGCCAAGGCGCGACCAACCTTCAACCCTTTGATCGTTCACATACCCGGCACGGCTGCGGCAGCCGCCCTCGCGCGCTTCGACGATGTCGCGCACGCGCTCGCACGGCGGTTCTGGCCAGGACCCCTGACCCTCGTCCTGCCGCGAGTGCCCGCCTGCCCGGTCTCGCACCTCGCAACCGCGGGTCTCGAAACCATCGCGGTGCGGGCCCCCGCGCACCCCGTCGCCCGCGCACTCATGGGACGCGCGGGCGTCCCCATCGCCGCGCCGAGCGCCAATCCGTCGGGAGCCATAAGCCCCACCACCGCCGCGCACGTCGCGGCCGTCCTTGGCGATAAAGTCGCGCTGATACTCGATGGCGGGCCGTGCGCGGTCGGGATCGAGTCCACCGTGCTTGACTTGAGCGGCGACCGGCCGACGATCCTCCGGCCTGGCGGTGTCACACACGAGGCCATTCGCGACGCCGTCGGTCCCGTGACCATCACCGAGGCCCCTGCCCGTCACGCCCGGAAATCGCCCGGAATGCTGACCAGCCATTACGCACCACGCCTGCCGGTGCGGCTCGATGCGACATCCG
>JBHICL010000257.1:0-4985 GCA_046759605.1 Alphaproteobacteria bacterium
GTAGCCGTCGCCTGGGCGGCTATTCCCTCGCCGCGGCCGGTGAACCCCAGTCCCTCGGTGGTCGAGGCCTTGACGTTTACCCGGTCCCGTTCGAGGCCGAGAATCGCGGCCACACGATCCCGCATGGCTTCGCGGTGGGCGGCGATGCGCGGACGCTCGCAAATCAGCGTGATGTCGACGTTCCGGATGCGACCGCCGGCGCGCCCGACCAGGGCCGACGCCTCGCGCAGAAAGTGGTCGGAGGCGCGGTCGCGCCACTCTTCTTCGGTGGCCGGGAAGTGAAGGCCGATGTCGCCGGCGCCGATCGCGCCGAGGATGGCATCGGCGAGGGCGTGCAGGCCGACGTCCGCATCGGAGTGGCCGGCGAGGCCGCGCTCGTGAGGTACCGGCACGCCGCACAGCATGACGTGATCCCCTTCGCCGAAGCGGTGCGTATCGAATCCGGTCCCCACGCGGAGGTCACCGGCGCCCAGCAGGCGTTCCGCGCGGGAAAAGTCTTCCTCCACAGTGATCTTCAGGTTGTCCTCGCTGCCCGGCACGAGCGCAACCTCTAGCTTCGCCGCCTCCGCCACGGCCGCGTCGTCGGTCAGACCCTGTCCGGCCGCCGCGCGGTGGGCGTTCAGGATCGCGGTGTAGTGGAACGCCTGGGGGGTCTGGGCGCGCCACAGGCCGGATCGGTCGACCGTTCCCTGAACGATCCCGTCCTCGCTGGCGCGCTTCAGCGTATCCGCGACAGGCAAAGCCGGCACGGCAGCCGGCGCCCGGTCCAGCGCGGCCAGCACGCGGTCGATGGTGCGGCGATCGACGAGTGGCCGCGACGCGTCGTGGATCATCACCCGCTCGGGCCGATCGTCGGCCAGGCTTTCCAGCCCGAGCCGGCACGATTCCTGGCGCGTTTCGCCGCCCTCCACCGGCCGCATCAGCTCCAGGCCGGCCACCGCCTCGTCGTACAGGGGACGGTCGTCGGGATGGATGAGAACCCGAACCGCGTCCACCGCGGGGTGCCTTGCGAACGCACCCACCGTCCGGCGCAGCATCGGCATGCCCGCGAGAGTGCGATACTGTTTCGGCACGCGGCCACCCAGGCGCACGCCGCGCCCTGCGGCGACGATAAGCGCCACGGTTCCAAGGGTGGCGGTCGTACTCACCGGTTCAAGTTTTCCCGCGCTCGCGTAACAGCTTCACGGGCTGGCGGCCGTGGCAATCAGGCCAGCTTCGGCTCCACCACCTCGTCACTCTCGAGGGCCTCCAGCGCCGTGGCCACGATGCCGGCCGCGTCGAGGCCGGCCTCGGCGTATTGCCGCTCCGGCTTGTCATGGTCCTGGAAACGGTCCGGGAGGGTCATGGGCCGGATCTTCAGGTTCTCGGTCAGATCGTTGCGGACCAGAAAATCGAGCACATAGCCGGCGAAGCCGCCTCGCGCCCCCTCCTCCATGGTTATGAGGACCTCGTGCTCCTTGGCCAGGGTGCTCACGAGCTCGGTATCCAGGGGCTTGGCGAAGCGCGCATCCGCCACGGTGGCCGAGTATCCCCGGGCCGACAGCTCGTCCGCCGCGCGCATGCTTTCCCCGAGGCGCGCACCAAAAGACAATATCGCCACCGAGGTCCCCTCGCGCAGGAGTCTTCCCCGGCCGATCTCCAGGGGTACGCCGGTCTCGGGCAACTCCACCGCCGCCCCCTCGCCGCGCGGATAGCGGACGGCGCAGGGCCGGTCGTCGATCGCCACTGCGGTCGCCACCATGTGCCTGAGCTCGGCCTCGTCGGCGGCGGCCATGACCACGAAGCCCGGCAGGCAGCCCAGATACGCAATGTCATAGGCGCCGGCGTGGGTCGCCCCATCGGCGCCCACGAGCCCGGCCCGATCTATGGCAAACCGTACGGGGAGCTGTTGGATCGCCACGTCGTGCACCACCTGATCGTAGGCCCGCTGCAGGAACGTCGAGTAGATGGCCGCGAACGGCTTGTAGCCTTCCGCCGCCAGGCCTGCGGCGAACGTCACGGCGTGCTGCTCGGCGATCCCCACATCGAAGCACCGCTCGGGAAAGCGCTCCGCGAACAGGTCCAGGCCGGTGCCGGACGGCATGGCGGCGGTAATGGCGACGATCCTGTCGTCCTTCTCCGCTTCCTGAATGAGGCTTTGCGCGAAGATCTTGGTGTAGGTGGGTGCGTTGGCCTGGGCCTTGACCTGAGCCCCGGTGAAAACGTCGAACCTGGCGACCCCGTGGTACTTGTCCTCGGACTCCTCCGCGGGTTGATATCCCTTGCCCTTCTGCGTGACCACGTGGATCAGAACCGGTCCCGGTTCCTTGTCGTCGCGCACGTTCTTCAGGACCGGCAGCAGATGGTCCAGGTTGTGGCCGTCGACGGGACCCACATAATAGAAACCCAGCTCCTCGAACAGCGTCCCGCCGCCGGTTACAAAGCTGCGCGTGTACTCCTCCGCCTGGGCCGCGACCTTCTCCACCCGCTTCGGGAACTTTTGGGCAATCTGCTTGGCCAGGTGTCGCAACGACCGGTACTGCCGGGACGAGATCAGGCGCGAGAGGTAGGCGCTCATCGCGCCCACGGGAGGGGCGATGGACATGTCGTTGTCGTTGAGAATGACGATCAGCCGGGAGTCCATCGACCCGACGTTGTTCATGGCCTCGTAGGCCATGCCCGCGCTCATGGCCCCGTCGCCGATGACGGCGACCACGTTGTGGTTCTTGCCTCTGAGGTCGCGGGCGACAACCATCCCGAGCGCCGCGGATATGGAGGTCGAGCTGTGAGCCGCGCCGAAGGGGTCGTAGGCGCTCTCGCTGCGGCGGGTGAAGCCCGACAGCCCGCCGCCCTGCCGGATCGTGCGGATGCGGTCGCGGCGCCCGGTGAGGATCTTGTGGGGGTAGGCCTGGTGGCCAACGTCCCAGATGATGCGGTCCTCCGGGCTGTCGAACACATAGTGCAGGGCCACGGTCAGCTCGACAGCCCCGAGCCCGGCGCCGAGGTGACCGCCGGTCTTCGACACCGCGTCGATGGTCTCGGCGCGAAGCTCATCCGACAGCTGCTTCAGGTCCTTCTCATCCAGCGCGCGCAGGTCCGCCGGAAACTGGACCTTGTCCAACATGGGTGTTTCTGGCGGCAACGTACCCTCCTCGTGGCTGATTCCCAGCCGGCTTGGACGCACCCGACCTTGGCGTCATTATTCGGGCGAAGGACTAACTCATCGTAAAATGTGGTTAACGCTGGCCCCGCCGCTGCTTCTCATCGTTCGTGACGCCGCAACCCACCACCCTCGCCCCGCGAGCGCCCTGGCGGCCGTGGTGGCGGCGGCGGCGTGGTCATATACACCAAAGCAGCTGGGACCGGAACCCGACATCCGCGCCAATCGGCACTCGGGAGTGGTACCGAGCGCGTGGAGGACCGTTCGGACCTCGGGGCACAATTCGCTCGCCGGCTCCGTGAGGTCGTTGGCTCTTTGCGCGAGCGCCCGGGCCAGGGACTCAACCTCCGCCAGGTCCCTCTCGATGGGCGAAGGCCGGGAGAACGGGCCGCTGAAAGTGCTGAAGACCTCGGGTGTCGGCAGCTTGCTATGGGGACAGACGAGTACCACGGGAACGGACGGCAGGCGTGGCGCCGGCTGCAGGAGCTCTCCGATTCCGTGGACGCGCATCGGCCTTCCCTGCAGGCAAACCGGCACATCGGCGCCCAGGCGACTGCCCACCGCCAGCAGATCGGCCCGCGCCAGTGGCGCTTTCCAGAGGCGGCAGAGCGCAAGCAGCGTCGCGGCGGCGTCGGCGGAGCCGCCGCCCAGGCCCGCCGCCACGGGCACCTTCTTGGTCAGCGTGATCGCGGCCTCGGGCGCGCGGCCGAGCCGGGCCGCCAGGGCCCGGGCGGCGCGGATGACCAGATTGTCGTCCACCGGTCCAACGGCCTCGGCAAACGGCCCATTGACCGACAGCCGGAGCGCCCCGGACGGCCTTACCTCCACCTCGTCGGCGAGCTCGGCGAAGGTGACCAGGCTGTCGAGGAGGTGATAGCCGTCGGGCCGCCGCCCCGTTACGTGCAGGTAAAGATTGATCTTCGCCGGCGCCGCGACCCTCACGCGGCTATCGCTTGCGCTCAACGACCGACCCTACGCCACGCGTTTGATGACAACCGTTGCATAGCTTCCAATTGTGATCGGGCCTCGCGTGTCCACCGGACTAAGGCCCTCGCGCATGAAACGAGCATTCACCGCGGCTTCCGCGAAGGCCCTTTCGTCGAGGACGCGCGCCGTATAGTCGCCCGGCGAGAGACCGGCAAGGCTGAATTCCTGATCCTCGGCCGTCAGATTGGCCACCCAGAGGACCGGGACGCCGTCTGCGTCCCACGCGAGGCAGTCGATCTTCGACGGAGCGGTCGATCGTGCTTCCAGCCGCGGCCGGCGCGCTGCCGCGGCCAGTCCGGCGATGACATGATAGACGGGGTAGACCGCGGGCCGGTCGAGGTCATCGAAGTAAGGTTGCGGGTAGGGCGTGCGGTGGGCGATGACGCCGAACTCGCCTGCGGCTGCCGAGAGCGTCAGAGCCGAGATCCCGCCACGCGCCATGTGGGCGGCGTAGCCGAGGCTCCAGGCGGCGCCGAACAGGCCGCGCTGGCGCGGGTCGTTCTTCGCCATGGCCAGCCGTGCGTTCGTCGGATTGTCGACCGGCGCCGCGCCATAGGGATTGTCGCGCATGCCGATGGCGCTCGGCCCCACCCAGTAGGGCCGGCCGTCGATGAACGCCTTCGTCGACTCGATGACGTAGGGGAGCGCCTCAAGGGTCTCCATGACCGAGCGGTCGTCGGCGTCATGGATCGTCGCGCAGGTGGTGTGGGTCACATAGTCGACGTGGCCCACCGGCGGTCGTTTGCGGTTGAGCTCGGTGAAATAGGACAGCATGCCGCCGCCGATGAGGGCGCCGGGGAAGGCCGCGCGCGCGGCGTCGTAGTAGTCCTCGAGCGGTGGGATGTCGGGCCACGCCTCG
>JBHICL010000258.1:0-4967 GCA_046759605.1 Alphaproteobacteria bacterium
ACATGCGCGCGAATCCGGTCGGTGACCGTGTCGTCGGGTCCTCTCTGGCTCGCATGAAGGTAGAAGAGCGCGCCGAGCACCACGATGTTGAACAACAGGAACTTCATGGCAGGCTCCCCGTGTGCCATGCCGGGACCGGGCCGGCGTCCCCGGCGGCATCCCGGGCACGGCGCTCGCGCCGCGCCTTGGTCACGACCATGAGACCGCGCAACAGGGCCGATGCGGGAAGGCCCACGACCGTCGTCATGAACGCCATGCTGAAGTTCTTCGTGAGGCCCCGTATCACCTCCTGAATCGTCTCTGGGGAAAGCGTCGTATCGGCGAGGCCGCCGATACCCAGGCTGATGCCGAGAAGGGTGTAGGTGAGCGCAAGGGTCGCCACGCCGTTGCTCGCCTGGATGCCGGCGGCGTACCAGGGGTGGGCCTCGTTCTCCGTGGCCGCGCGGCTGAGCCGGATCCAGCAGAAGAAGCAGATCAGGAGGAGCCCGCCCATAAGCGCCGTGAAGGTCACGCCCAGCACGTCCCAGGTGAAGACGGCGATGTCCGAAACGCTGAGGGACGTCGAAAAGCTGGCGAGCGCCAGCGCGATGACGACGCTGCCCAGAAGATAGCTCACGGCCTGGGAGGTCGTGCCGAGCAGCCGGGCCGTCTCTCGCATGTCAGCGTCTCCCGAGGCGCGTGGACATGAGGGAGTTCGTCGACACACCCACGAGGTCGAGCCAGTGATCCAAGAGCGAGCGGTTCCGCTCCGCCGCGGCGTGCACCAGGAACGTCAGGTCGTAGTTCTGGAACGCCGTGCGCGTGGCCGGCGTGTCCTTGCCGCGCAGCTCTTCGTCCCGTATCACCATGCGCTCGAGATCGACCAGACGCGCCCTCGTAAGGGCCATCTGCCTCTCCCGCTCCATCGGCGTGAGGTCCGGCGACAGCAGGATCTCGAGCGCGATCGCGCGCTCCCGCTCCAGGTTCTCGAGGGTGTCAGCCTGGACCGGCTGGAATACCGCGAGAGCCGCGACAGCTCCGGCAACGCATGCAAGACGCCTCGTGTACATGGTCCGCCCTCCGTGCTCCTACGTCAGTTCGTAATGAAGAAATCCACCGCCGCCGTGAGGTCCGAGCCGGAACCGGCGGCTGTTGAATCGGCCACGTCGTCCGGCGCCGCCAGCAGCTCGCTGAGCGCCATGGCGTCGAGCGCGACCAGCTTCGCCATGTAGCCGAGGATCGCGTTCTCGCGCTCGAGAACCTGGAGTTCCGCCTCGGTCTCGGAGATGAGATGGCGCAGGTATTCTTTCTTCGTGGCGGGGCGGCCCCCCAGTTGGGAGTCGCCGTTCATCGGGTGGGCCTCGATCGCACGGACCAGGCGCTCGATCGCCACGACGGTCTTGGAGTATTCCCGGGCGTACTTGCTTTGACCCACCATCGGCTCGTGGAAAATCCTCTGGTCGACCGTGGAGATCGAGTGCTGGAGGCGCTGGCGGGCCTGGTCCTGGATGGCGATGAGCTCCTGGGTCTCCGGCGTGAGCCTGGCGCCGTCACGCTCGAGCCGCGCGAGGAGCCGGTCATAGAGGCGCTGCCTGGTTTCCATCTGCTGCCGTCTCAGGTCCTGATGGCGATCCATCAGCTCCAGGTAGGCGCGCTTTTCCGCCAGGAACTGGTGCTGCAGCTCGATCTTGAGCTCGCCGTCGGTCTGATCGATGGCCTCCTGGAGGTCGGCCAGGGTCCGTGTCTTGAGCCCGATCTGGCCCTCGGTGTCCCGGATCATCGCGGCCAGACCGGAACCGGCGAAGTCATTCTCGATGGCCCGCTGGAGATAGGCGCCCGGCAGCTTCACCAACCGCTCGACGGCAACAGGGCTCCAGGACGCATCGGATTGATCGGTGCTTGCCGCCGCCGGGCTCGCGATCAACAGACCCGACGCCAGAAGCGCTCCCGCCAGGCAAAGGAACCCGGCCGGAGGTGTGCGCCCTCCGCCGTCGGAGTGATTTACGGTCATCTCGGGCCTCCGCGGTTCTTGCATTACTTGTGTTTCCAGTGGCGTATGCGGCGCATCTCGTTCTTGAGCGTGCCGTTCACGTTCAAGAGGGCGTACTGAGCGATGCCCGAGGGTTTCGGCTCGGCCAGAAGCAGCTCCATGGTCTCGTGGAAGGACGAGCCATCGGAGAAATAGAGGTCCTTCTTGGGAAAGGTCGCACGCAGCCGATCCAGGTTCCGGCGCGCCGCGTTCGCGTCGCCCCCACGCAGGTAGTTGATCACCGACAGGCCATAAGCCCGCATGCGTTCATCGACGGCGATGCCGGAGGCTTCGGGACCCAGTTGGGCCTCGCATTGCTCGAGCAGGCGGGCGCTGGCCAGATACTTGGCTCTCTTGTCGTCCGCCTCCCTCGCCTGGCTGTCGAGCCGCAGGGCCTCGTCGCGGCAGCCCCGGTAGTCTCTGAGGGCCGTCACTTCCTGATACCGGCTCTCCCGGAACCCGATACCCTCGAAACCGGTCAGCGACTGCGCCTTGTTGCAGGCGGCGAGCCCCAGGAGCGCCAGGCCCGTCAGACCCAGACGGGCCGCCGTCGGCAGGGCCCTCGAACGGGATTGTCTCGTCATTGCTCATGCCCTTCGCATGGTCTCTCCATGCTTTATGGAAGGGCCTGAGCAGTTTTTGGGGGGCCTCAGGGGTTGAGCTGGTGGACAAGCTCCACGGTCGAATATCCATCGGCGGCCAGAGCATCCCGAGCGGCGAGCCAGACATCCGTCTCCACCGCATCCCCCAGGGCGTCGGCGAGACGCTCCAGCCGGTCGTCGTCCCCGGCCTGCGGTCCGGCGACGGTGACCAGCAGGAACCGGTGCTCGAGCGGGTCACGGGCGCCCCGCGGCAGAGGCATATCGAACCTGAAGGGACGTCCCGGCCCCAATGGCTCGCCGCGGGCGATGGTCTTGGCATCCAGGCGCGCCCGATCCCCCACGGCGCGCGTCGCGAACAACCAGAGCACCGCCTCGGACCGCTCGTGCCTGACCTCGTAGGAAAGCGCGCAAAGCCCTTCCGCCTCACCGGTTGAGGTGGGCGGCCCTGGCCTCAAGACCACCTCGTCCACGTCCGCTGTCGTCCGACCCAGTCGGACCGCCGCGCAGCTCGCGCCGTCGGGCGATCGGCTCAATGTTGCGCTAAGCTGTACCGGCGCGGACGGATGGGTCCCTGGGGTGCCGCCATCCGGCGCCACGGCCCGTTCCTCGCGGACCTGGGATGCGATCAGGAGAGTGGCAAGAACGACCGCCAGACCGGCGCCGAGCCCGACGAGGCGGCCCCGCCGGCGACGCGGGCGCTCACCGTCCTCTGCCGGGGCGGCCTCCGGCCGAGGCTGGGGCTTGACGATTTGCGGCAACGGGAGCGCCAGCCGGGCGAAAAGCTCTCCCACTCCATCGACGGCCAGAACATCGCAGCCCTCCGATCCAAGTCCCTGCTCGGCAAGCCACCGGTCGTCGAGCTCGCCGAGGTTGCCCAGGGGCACGACGATCGTAACGGGAATGCCGCTGGCCCTGAGCTCGGAGACAACGGAGATCGAGCGCTGAATCTTGTCGCCGACGCGGTCCACCGGAAAAACGTTCAGGTCCCGATCCACTTCCCCCGTCACCCAGAAGACATGATCCGGAGGGGCGTCCCCCTCGCAAAGGCGACCCTCGGCCCGCAGCGCATGCGCCAGGAGCACGCCCAGCTGCCAGCTCACCCCCTCGTCGATCGGGGCCGACACGTCGATGCGAAAGGAGGGATGCCCATAGGCCGCTTCGATGAGACCGGTGGGTCGGCGTACGAAGGCCTCGTAAGCCGGGCTGACCGGGAGCGCGAGCGCCTTGCCGTCGAGACAGATGACGGACTGTACGTTCGGATCTTCCTCCGTGATTCGTTGGACCTCGGCGGGCCCCTCGGTGGTCCCGATAAGGACCCGGACGCACCTCAACGCAGGAAGACCTCGGCGGTGGGATCCCGGAGCGCCGAAAGCAGCTCGGACCCGGCCTCCAGCAACAGCTGTATGGAGCCGCCCGAGGGACGCGGCAGGACCTCTTTCATGACGCGCCCATCGGCCGCCGTCACGAGCAGGGTCTCCGGCACATCCTGGTTGACGTGGTCCATCTTGATGATGGCGAACATGGCCGATGGCTGCGCGCGCGAGGGGAAGAACTCGATCACGAACCCGGGCCCCTCGCGCCGGCTCACCGCGCCGGAGCTGGCGGCGGCAAGTCGCGGAGAATGGTAGAGCGCGACGTTTCGAAGAAGCTGGCGAAAATCAGCCGCAAGACGCGGATCGGCCCTGAGGGCCGCGGCACTCTCCGCGCCGGGAGAAGCCCCGGCGTCGTTCACGAGGGCATAGAGGTCGGCGAAGGTGATCGGCGGCCGCGCCCGTTCTCTGCCCTCTTCCCGCTCCTCCAGGGTGTCCAGCGTGCAAAGGGCCTCGAAGACCTTCTGGGCGAGGAGAAGCTCGGTCTCTGAGTAGGCCATCCCACCTGCCATCATACTTCCTTTCCGTACAGCGCAAGGAACTGCCCGCGGAACGTCCTGTGGTCCGCCGCGAACTGGACCGACCAATCGCCATCGGGCAGCGATGCCCGGGCCAGGGCCCGGCAGAACGCGCCGAGGCGCTTGTGCAGGTCGAGCAGTGGCCCGATGGCATCGACGAAAGCCGCGACGGCGTCGGGATCCTCGGGCGCGTTCCCGGAAAAACCCTTCCGCGTCGTCGATTGCCGGGCTCGCTTCGCCTCCTGGACGACGCCGGCGAGGTCCGGGCCCACGGCCTCCGGCTTCTCTAACGCCTGGAAGACGCGTTCGAGGAGCCGACCTCGCGGCCGGACCACGGTCTCGCCCGCCTGGCCGTCGCTCAGCCACGCGGTCAATCGACCGACGTCCACCTCCGGACGGAGCGCGAGCAGCACTTCGAAGGCTTCGGGGCGGCGGGACTGCAGCAGGACATGGAAGGACGCCAGCAGAA
>JBHICL010000259.1:0-4962 GCA_046759605.1 Alphaproteobacteria bacterium
AGCGTGAGCCGCGAGCCGGCGCCGAGGAAGCCGAGGTCGTGCATGCGGTACTCCACCCGGCCGCGCGGGCCCGCCACCTCGTCGGCGTCGCCGTGGTCGAAATAGTAGCCGCCGGCGAACAGACGGAGCTGCCGGTCCGCCGCGGGCGCGAACACCGGCGCCCGCCAGCCCACCTCGGCGTCGAAGCCGCGGAAGGCCAGCTCGTCCGACCTTCTGTGGCGCACGACGATCCCGCCGCCGGAGAGTTCCCCGGTGACGGAACTGCTGACGCCCGCGCGCTCTCTCAGCGGCAGGTAGCCATTCACTCGCAGGTCCCAGTCCAGCGACAGCGCCTCGGCGCCCACCGTGACCTGGGAGAAGGTGTTGTCGTTTTCGCTGCGCCGGAGGTCGAAGAAACCGTAGCCGCCGAGGTTCCAGCCGCCGTCCATCATGCGGCGATAGCCGAGGCCCACATTGCCTTCCTTGACGCCCTCGTTGAACAGCTTGCCGCGGCCGTCGAGGAAGAGGAGCGAGCGGTCGTCCTGCATGAGAGGCGCGAACAGGTCCACCTCGCCCTTGTCCCGCTTGCCGAGCTGTCCCGTGAGGTCCACATGCGGACCCCATTTCGCTTCTTGCGCGCTCCCCGGCGTGGCGATGCCTGCGTATATGCAACCAACGACGAGCGCCGCGACCCTGGACAGCCGTGGGTTTGACAACGCCTTCCCCCCTTTCCCGTCCGTGTTTCGGGAACTCGGCCAAGGCTGTTACCACACAGGCGCCGTTGCCTGCAAATACACGTTTTGTGGCAAATTCGAGCCGTATTGACGGCAAACGAAGGGCGACCGCGGGGGTCGCGGCCGCCCTCAGTGCCTTGGAGACGCGTTAACGGATACCGGACTCGATAAGCGGGACCAGCGCGTCGATGGTCTCGGGCGTGACCACGCCCGCGCCCGTGTTGATCGAGAGCCCGGCGAAGCCGTACTTCTTCGACAACACGCACTGCGTCACCGGCAGGAAGCCCTGCAGGTAGAGCTGCTGGTCCAGGGTGACCGAGACCCAGCCGTCCTTGAGGCCGTCGATGGTCGCCGGCACCAGGTCGATGCCGCCGGCGGTGATCTCCCCCGGCTGCTTGCCGGCCGCCTCGAGGATCTCGGCGAACATGCCGGTCACGTTGCCGTGCTGGGTGCCGATGGCCTTCACGTCGGGATTGCTGGAGAGGTAGCCGGTGATGATCGGCACGGCCAGGCTGGCGTCGGCGTCCACCTCGGGGCTGATCTCCAGGTAATCCACCTCGAGCCCGCTGTCCTCCAGGGACTCGAGGACCCCTTTGGTCGACAGGCCGCGCTCGCCCTGCGCGAGCAGGCCATAGACGACCGCCTTGTCGCCGGCCTGCAGCTTGCCGGCCTCCACCATCTTCTTGCCGGTCAGCCAGCCGCCGGCGTAGAGGTCGACGCCGGCGTAGCCGAAGCCCTGCTCCTGGTGGAGCGCGATCAGCTTGCTGAGCGGCGCGTTGCCGCTGGTCACCAGTATGCCCTGGTCCCGTGCCTCCTGGACCAGGTCGATGAACGCGTCGTTGCCGGGATGGCCCATGATCTCGATGCAGTCCGCGTTGCCGGCCACCGCCTCGCGGAAGTGGTTGAGCATGGTCTCGGGCTGCCAGTTCGAGTACTGCTCGCGCAGGTCGACGCCGAAGGCCTCGGCCGCCGCGCGGGCCCCGTTGGTGCGCGGCAGCGTGGCGCCGCCGCCCGGGGAACCACCCATCTGGAAGAACATGACAACGCCTTCGCCAAGCATCTCCGCGTGCGAGGCGGGGGCGGCGCCGAGGCCAACCGCAAGCGCGGCTGCGGCGACGGCACCCAAGAGCCTTTTCCTCTTAGACACTTTCCTCCTCCTTCCCTGTTCGTGGTCCTGTCTCGGCCGGAACGGCGGGCGGTCCGCGGACGGACCGGCCACCGCGAAGGCCGACTATCTGGCGCAAAGCGCCAAATCTCTGGGGGCTGTCCATGCTGAGGTGGAAGATGACGGCCGCCAGGAACACGAGCCCGACGACGAGGCGGGTGAAGAACCCGCCGAGCCCGCTGGCGACGATGCCCGCCTCGATGGAGCCCACGATGTAGGAGCCGAAGAACGTCCCCACGATCGAGCCCGAGCCGCCGGAGATCGGCGTGCCGCCGATGAACACCGCGGCCATGACGATCAGCAGGAAGCCGCTGCCTTGCGTCGTGAAGAAGTTCTTGTTCTCGAGGGTCATCAGCACGCCGGCGAGCGCGCCCATGACCCCCATCATGGTGAAGAGCCTGATTTTCTCGCGCTCGACGTTGACTCCCACCACCCGCGCCACGTCGGGGTTGTCGCCGATGAAGCGCAGGTGCTCGCCGAAGCGGTGGCGGTTCAGGACGAACCACATGACCACCGCGATCGCGAGGCCCCAAAGCGCTTGCACCGGCACCGGGCCGATCCGGCCGGTGAGCACGTGGAAGATGCCGTAGTCGCTGACCGCCCGGATGTTGAGGCTGAGGCCGCCGGAGAGGATGACCGTCGCCCCCTCCCACACGAAGAGGGTCGCGAGTGTGGCGATGATCGAGGGGATGCCGATGCGGGCGATGAGCACACCGTTGATGAAGCCGATCAGGCCGCCGACCCCGAGCGCCGCCAAGAAGGCGAGCCAGACCAGAAGGTCGTGCTTGTCCGCGAGGCCCTCGTCGATGGGAAAGATCACGAACTTCGTGATCCCGGTGAAGGTGAGGGCCGAGAGCTTGAGGACCGAGGGGAACGACAGGTCGATCTCCCCCGCGGCGATGACGAGGGTGAGCCCGAGGCCGAGGATCAGCGGCGGCGGCACCGTCTGCAGGAACGACATGTAGATGCGGTGGCTCAGGAAGCTCTGGGGCGCGGTCACCATGAACACGCAGATGATCAGCACGAAGACCGCGATGATCGGCAGGCCCTCGACCCGGCGCCAGGGCGACTGGTGGGTCCTGATCTCAGTGCGCGGCATCGGCGTGACGGTCCTGGATGTCGATGAGGTACCGGGTGAGCTCCGGCAGGCCCATCTCGCCGCGCATGACCTCGCCCACCACCTCCCCCCGGTCGATGATGACCAACCGGTCGGCGATCTCCTGCACGTGCGCCAGGTTGTGCTCGATATAGACGCAGGCGCGTCCCGACTCCTTGATGCCGTGCACGAAGTTGAGGACCTTGGAGACCTCCCTGACCGCCAGCGCCACCGTCGGCTCGTCGAGCACGATCAAGTCGGCATCGAAGTGCATGGCGCGGCCGATGGCGATGCCCTGGCGCTCGCCGCCGGACAGATCGCTCACCACCGAGTCGACGGTAACGCCGCTGCCGCGAAAGCCGATGGAGTGGAGCAGGATGTCCTGGGCGACCTCCTTCTGCCGGCGCACGTCGATGAAGCCGAACCTCGTGGTGATCTGGCGGCCGACGAAGAAGTTGCGCCAGAGCGGCTGCTTCTCGCCCAGGGACTTGTCCTGATAGACCGTCTCGATGCCGAGCTCGTGGCCCCGCTGCACCGAGTAGCGGGCGAAATCTATGGGCTCGCCCTTGAAGTACATCCGGCCCTCGGTGGGCTTGTAGACGCCGGTCATGATCTTGATGAGGGTCGACTTGCCGGCGCCGTTGTCCCCCAGGAGCCCGACGATCTCGTTGGCGCCCACGGCGAAGTTCACGTTGTCGAGGGCGCGGACGTTGCCGAACGACATGCCGATGCCGTCCATGCGGACGACATGCTCGTACCCGCTCCCGCTCAAAACCGGCCTCCCTGCTGTCCGTTCGAACCCCCGCCGCGGTCTTATCGCCGGGGTCGGGAGAGGCGGCTTGAGCCGCTCTTGCCGGGCGCACGCCAGCGCCGCCTCGATGAGCGCCCCGAGGGGCACCGGCAGCTCGTTGCCGCTGGCCTCCAGTATAGCCTGATGGAAACGAATGTCGGGTCCGATCGAAACATCGGCGTCGTCCCCGGCATTCATCATATAATATGCGGATTATTCCGAAGGCGTTACGAGGGGTCAAGCGCGCGCGAGGCGGAGAACCGTGGCGGCGATGGAAGACGAGCTCATCACACTCGCGAGCGGCCGAAGCCGTTTCCGCGTCGCGCCGGCGGCGGGCGGATCGGTGACCCGCTACTGGCGCGAGGGCGAGAGCGCGGACACCGCGCTCGAATGGTTCCGCCCCGCCGCGCCGGAAGACATGGCGGCCCGGGCGCCCACCGGGATGGCCTGCTTTCCCCTCGTCCCGTACTCCAACCGCATCCGCGAGGGCCGGTTCACCTTTGGCGGCCGCCGCATCGCCCTGCCGCTCAACTTCGCGCCCCAGCGCCACGCGCTGCACGGCCACGGCTGGCAGCGGCCCTGGGTCGTCGCCGAGCGCGTGGCGGCGCGGCTCGTGCTGGACTATGTCCACGGGGCGGACGACTGGCCGTTCCCCTATAGGGCGCGCCAGACCTTCGCACTCGCGGACGACGCGCTGGCGATCTCCCTCGCGGTGGAGAACACAGGGACCGCGGACATGCCCGTGGGCCTGGGCCTCCATCCCTATTTCATCCGCACCCCCGAAGCGCGGCTCACGGCAGCGGTCGAAGGGATGTGGCTGACCGACGCCGAGGTGATGCCCACCCAGCACGCGGCGCCGCCGCCCCCGGACCGCGACCCGGGCCGTGGGATCGTCCTCGCCCGCGTCGCCCTCGACAACGGCTACACCGGCTGGCGCCGGCGGGCGCGCATCGCGTGGCCGGAATGGAACGCGCGCCTGGATATGGAAGCGACGGCGCCGCTCGCTTTCCTGGTCGTCTATTCGCCGCCGGACGAGGACATCTTTTGCGTCGAGCCCGTGAGCCATATGACCGACGCGTTCAATCGCGCGGCCGGCGGCGAGAGGGACACCGGCATGATGGTGATTGCGCCCGGGGAGGTCGCCTCGGCCACGATCACTTTCACCCCCGGCGAGGGGCGCGCGGCGTGACCGCAGCCG
>JBHICL010000260.1:0-4951 GCA_046759605.1 Alphaproteobacteria bacterium
ACCGGCGGCGCCATGGGCATCGGCGGCGACATGGTGAGGCAGTTCGCCGGACAAGGCGCCAGGGTCGGTTTCATCGACATCGACGAGCCGGCGGGCGTGGAGAACGTCAAACGGTGCGTGGAGGCCGGCTGCGCGCACGAACCCCTGTTCGTTACCGGCGACGTCCGGGACATCGACCGGCTTCGAACCGCGATCCATGGAACCGCGGAGCATTTCGGGCCGATCCAGGTTCTCATCAACAATGCGGCCAGCGACGATCGCCACGTGGTCGAGGACGTAACGCCGGAGTATTGGGACGAGCGCTTTCAGGTAAACCTGCGGCACCAGTTCTTCGCGATACAGGCCGTGGTCCCGTATATGCGGGAGATTGGCGGCGGCTCGATCATCAACCTCGGAAGTTCGTCCTGGATGATCAAGGAAGACTTCTTTCCGGCCTACGCGACGGCGAAGTCCGCGGTCCAGGGCCTTACGCGGACCATGGCCCGTTACCTGGGCGCCGACAACATACGCGTAAACGCGGTCGTGCCGGGCTGGGTCGTCACCGAGCGCCAACTGGAGAAGTGGTGGAGCCAGGAAGGCGAGGACGAGACCATGAAACTGCAATGCCTCAAGAAGCGGATCTATCCCGAGGAGTTCAACCAGATGGTGCTTTTTCTCGCTGCGGATGACGGCGGGGCCTGTACCGCGCAAAGCTACATCGTGGATGCCGGACGTGCGGGACTTTGAGGGGAGCGCGGCGGGATCGCATGACCCCATCACCCTAGCGGCGCGCGAGCGCCATCGAAGTAGCCGGGGATCAATGCCGGCCAGCCCATGTCCCGGCGGACCTTCTCGAGGTGCCGGCGGAAGGCGTCGTGCTCCACGTAGGTCGCGTGCCGGGCGGTCCTTATGTAGCTCAGGCCACCCGACAGATCCGGATCGTCGCGCCGGACCAGCTCCCTGAACCTGGCCGCCCGCTCCGGATTGTGCGCCTGGTCGAGAACGTGGTTGGTGACGAGCTCGGCCAGGCGGTCGAAGTCCTCGTAAACGCCCGCGGCCGTGACGACGAAGCCGAGGGTGAACAGGTTGTCGTGGTCCGCGTTGAAGACGGTCAGATACCCTTTGAGGCGATTTCCGGCCCAGCGAAAACACGTCCGGTCCATGAAGGGAAACGACATATTGTAGCCGGTGGCGTACAGCACCAGGTCGATCTCTTCCTCGCTGCCATCGACGAACCGGACTTTCCCGTCCGCGAACCCGCGGATGTCCGGTTTCGGATGCAACATTCCGTCGCGGACGTGGTTCAGGAGCTCCGAGTTGATGATCGGGTGGGACTCGAGGATGCCGTGATCGGGCCTGGGAAGGCCGGCGGTTTCCGGTCTGCCGACCAGGAGACTCAGGAGCATGCGGAAGATCGGCTGCCTGACCGGCATGGGCAGCTTCGGGCTCCTGGCGGCGAATACGTCCGTCGGCATGCCGAGGATGTATCTCGGGATGAAATGATAGCCCCTGCGCAGGCTGATGAACGCGGTGCGCGCATGGCCGGCGGCGTCGCAGGCGATGTCGCAGCCGGTATTGCCCGCGCCGACGATCAAGACGCGTCGCCCCGCGAGCTCGTAGGGACCACGGTAGCTCGACGCATGACGCAACTCGCCGGCGAAGCGGCCTGGATGGGAGGGCATGTAGGGATCCCATGTCATGCCGTTGGCGCAGACGACACCCGCGTAGAGACGCCGCGTGCCGCTGCTCGATGTGACGCGCCACCCATCGCCCACACGCTCCACCGATGTGACCCGTGTGTCGAAGGTGATGCCGGGGTAGAGGTCATAGGCCCGCGCGAAGGCCCGGAGGTATGCCAGCACCTGCTCGTGGCCGGGGTAGTCGGGATAGTTCTCGGGCATGGGGTAGTCGAAAAAGCCGGACAGCGTCCTCGATGAGATGAACCGGCACGTCTCGTACATCGGGGTGCCGTCGTTCTTCATGTCCCAGATGCCGCCGACGTCGTGGTGCTTCTCGAGGACGTCGAATGGGACGCCGGCCCGCTTGAAGGACCGCGCCTGTGCGAGGCCGGCGGGCCCGGCGCCAACGATGCAATAGCGCCGCGCGCCGGTATCGCCGGAGCGCCCCGGGGCGGCTGTCGGACGCGTGTCCCGTCCGACGTTCATGGCACGTGCTTCGTCTCCATCGCGCAGGTCCTCCCGGCGCCGGATGGGCGAGAGTATCACCCGGGACGGGGCGCGAACGATCGGTGTCGCCGGGGCGGTGACCCGGCAAGCCCGCTCAGGCGGGGAGCTCTCCGCGGATGGTGTAGGTCAGGACCTTGACCACCTGCTCCGGCGAGGCGGTAACCGCCAGCGCGGCGCCGTCGATTTCCTTGAGCGCGTGGGAAAGCTGCGGATCGTGCAGGATGACGATCGGCTTGCCCAGCGCCGCCGCGTATCCAGCGTCGAAGGCCGCGTTCCACTGTCGGTACTGCTCGCCGAAGCGAACGACGACGACGTCAGCGCGCTCGATCAGCGTGCGGTTGCGAATCGCGTTGAGCTTCGCACCTTTGTGATCGTGCCAGAACGATTTCTCCTCGCCGCCCAGTATGGCGGCGCCGCAGTCGTCGCTCGTTGCGTGGTTCGTCACGGGCTCCAGAAGCCGGACGGGCAGTCCGGCGGCCTCGACGCCGTCCCGGATACGCTCGCGCCAGTCCGAGTGGATTTCTCCTGACAGATAGACGGACCATGTATCGTCGCCGGCCATGACACCGCGATCCCCCTTTTATTGACAAGCACCGGATACACGCGACCAGTCCGCATCGCTGAGCGCGTGTGGCCTCGACGCCACCGTACGATAGTCGAGGCGACCCACCAATGTGCATATGACCGCCGGCCTCGTTGAGGCGAACATTTGACTTTCGGTCTGCTTTTAGATCTGTCCCGGAGCAGGATGGCATGTGGCAACCTGCAGCCAGGGTTTGGACCGCGCCGATACGGCGGATGTCCGTGGTCTTCACCGTGCTGCTGCTCGTAGGTTGCGCCAGTGACCCGCCGGTCGAGGCGGGTCGGCCCGACTGGTGCGATCAGACCGGTTGGAAAACCAGCGAGACATGCAAGAACTGGGGCTCGGACATCTTCGCCACCGAATCCGACTGACCGGCGCCCCGGTCGTCCGGGGTAGCCTGATTGTCAGGACTTGTCCGAGAACAACCCGATCAGCCACGGCATGCCGTAGCCGGATGCGAACTGACAGATCACGGCCACGAGCACCGCGGCCGCGAGGGTGCGGCTCCGCCTGCTTGCGTTCTTCGGCTTCTCGCGCCTGATGTTCGTCTCGGTCGTGGATCGAGCCCGCATCGCCAGGAACTCCCGCCGGAGCCGTTTCGCGGTCAGGTTGATGAGGACGCTTACCAGATCGTGCCGATTCGCAACTACCCGCGCAATATCCTGCGCAAGAGCAAAAATGGGACAGCGCCCACGAGATCGTCGGGTCGGGTGCCGTTGCCTGTGTGGGGATTGCGCCTCGCTGGTCTCTGCTCAAGCAAGCGGGCGTTCGCCCAATCCGGAAAGACCGCTCGCGCGCGCCCAGATGGCCAGCTGAACCCTGTTCCTGGCGTTCACACGTCGTGTAAGTGCCCGTACGTGGGTTTTCACCGTCTCCTCCGCGATTTCCAGGCGCCTGGCGATCTCCTTGTTCGTGTCGCCCTGGACGAGACAGCGAAGCACCTCTGTCTCCCGCTTGGAAAGGCGCGCCAGTGAGGTCCGGCGAGCCGCCATTTTGGCGGCGAGGTTGGTGGGCCACACGCGAATTCCGAGCATCACCAGCTTCATACATTCGGCCAGCGCGTTCGCGGTTATGTCCTTGCTCAGATAGCCCGCGATGTCGTTGGTGAGGCACGCGCTCAGCGTGCGCTCGCTGGGTGTTCCCGTAAGGATGATCACATGCGACTGTGGCAGGAGGGACCCTAACCGCTCGATGTCTTCGTCGATCGAGTCCGGCTCGACAGCATAATCGAGCAGAACGATGTCGGGCTTTTCGTCGGCGCGCCCGCTTTCGAGCCCATCGACATCGTCCAGTCCGGCCAGAACGCTGACTTGCATGCTCCCCAGCAACCCCTCGAGCGCCTGTCGGGAGAGTCGGTCATGGCTTACGACGAGTGCGGTGATTTCCTGCATGTTCTTCTTTCCCCCAACCAGTCGGGTTATTTTCTGCCCTTCTGGCCCAATAGGAATGGGTGAAATACTTCATGTGATCCGCATCCTGCGTATCAGGGCCGATGCCCCGCCGCATTAACCTGTGATAACCACGGGCCCGGCAGATCACAAAACTTGTGGAAAAAACATGAAAAAACATGTGGAAAAGACGACTGATAGATTGTGGAAATGTCAGTCGTGCTGGCGTTTTACTTGGCTCGATAAGACGAGTTAATGTGGATAAATGTTTTCACATGCCGCAAGCGCTCGTAATCCTTCCGGATTATTGACCACGACGCGCCCGGAGTCGACCGTGGCGAGCCCCCTTTCCCGAAGCTGGCGCAGCGTTCGGTTCACATGGACGATGCTCAATCCCAGTGCGTCGGCCAGCATGCCTTGGGTCAGCGGGCACTCGAAGCCACGGTCCGACCCCAAGCCCACGAGTTCCAGCCGTACCTGCAGCTCGAGGAGCAACCTTGCCAACCTCTCGATGGCGTTACGCCGACCCACGTCCACCAGGTGTTCCACGAGCATGGCCGTATCCCACGAGGCCGACCAAAGAATGGCGCTGCCGAGGCCGGGACGCCTGCGAATTATGCGGCCCAGTCTTTCGGCATCGACCTCGCTGACGACGGCGTCGGTCAGGGTCATGGCGGAATAGTTGGACTTCGGCAGCAGGACGCTGTGCAACCCGAGAAAATCGCCGGGAACCGCAAATCCGACAATCTGCCGACGCCCGTCACGGAGGAGCTTGAAGCTGTAAGCCCAGCCTTCCTGAAGCATGAAGACGCTCT
>JBHICL010000261.1:0-4948 GCA_046759605.1 Alphaproteobacteria bacterium
TGCCGTCGACCCGGGCGTTCGCGATCACCTCCACCAGCGCTTCCAGCCCGGCCTCTGTCACGTCCGGCGACAGCTTTACCAGGAGCGTGGTCTCGGCCGGCCGGCAGTCGGCGAGGCGCGCGAGCAGCTCGCGCAAGGGCACCGGTGACAGGAACAGCTGTCCGTTGGCCGTGTTGGGGCAGGAGATGTCCACCGTGAGAAAATCGGCGAGGGGGCCCATGAGGCGCACCAGGCGCTCGAAGTCCCGCGCCGGATCTGCGCTCTCGGTATTGGCGGCCAGGTTCACGCCCACGGGGACCCCGAGGCCGGCGCGCCCGGCCGCAAGCCGCGCGACCACGACCTGGGCGCCGTCGCTGTTGAACCCCATGCGGTTGATGACGGCCTGGTCCGCCGGGAGGCGGAACAGACGCGGCCGCGGGTTTCCGGGTTGCGGCTCCGGGGTGACGCCGCCCACCTCGACGAAGCCCACGCCAAGGGCGGCCAACGCGCCCATGGCGACGGCGTTCTTGTCAAACCCGGCGGCGATGCCGATGGGGTTGGCGAAGCGCCGACCCCACAGCTCGGTCGCGAGCACGGGGTCGTCGGCGCGCTCCGGATGCGGTCCGAGCCCCCGTGACAGCACCCACCGCGTCGCCCGGTGCGCCGTCTCAGGCGGCGGCCGGCGCATCAGCGCCGCGCCGATCTCATGGACGGCGGACATGGCCGGGCTAATGTCGTCCTTTCCGCCGCCGGCGCGCCCGGCTGGCGATGTCGTTGTCGAGGGCAACGTAGTCGTCATACCCGATGGTCTCATAGAGCTCGTCGCGGCTCTGCATCCGCTCGAGCCAAGCCTCGGCGGAACCGCGGTCGTAGAGATCGGCGTAGAACTCCGTCATGGCGCGGGCGGCGACGCGCAGCGCCGAGACGGGCCAGATGACGATGCGCACGCCCAGCTCGGCGAACCGCCCCGCGTCGATCTGGGGCGTGCGGCCGAACTCGGTCATGTTGGCGAGGAGGGGCGCGTCCACGGCCTCGGCGACCCGGCGGAAGTCCTCCTCGCCGGTGAGCGCGTCCGCGAAGACCACGTCCGCGCCCGCCCGGGCGTAGAGCCGCAGCCGGTCGATGGCCGCCTCGAGGCTTTCCGCCGCGGCGTCGGTGCGGGCGACGATGCGCGCGGCGGTGCGGGCGCGGCAGGCGGCGGCGACCTTGGTCGCCATGTCCTCGGCGCTCACGAGGCGCTTGTCGTCCAGGTGCCCGCACTTCTTGGGCATGAGCTGGTCCTCGATCTGGATGGCGGCGGCGCCGGCGGCCTCGAGCTCCCGCACCGTGCGCATGACGTTCAGGGCCTCGCCATAACCCGTGTCGGCATCGACGATGAGGGGCAGGTCCGTGGCGCGGAAGATCGAGCGGGTCGCCCGGGCGAGCTCGTCGAGGGTCAGGACGCCCAGGTCGGGCAGCCCCATGCTGGCCGTGAGCGCGCCGCCGGAGAGGTAGAGCGCCTCGAAGCCCGCCTCGCGGGCCACCAGCCCGGAGAGCGCGTTGTACACCCCCGGCGCCCTGAGGATCCCGGGGCGCGCGATCAGCTCGCCGAGACGTTCGCCGGGGGGACGTTGATCGCCGCCGCCCGTGAGCCAGCTCATCGGCCTAGCCGCCCTCCCCCGCCATGACGACGCGGCGTCGTTCGCGGAAGAAGTTGAAGATGGGCATGGCGACGATGATCAGGGTCACGATCATGAGGCTGAGCGCGATGGGCCGCTCCCACAGGAACGAGATGGAGCCGTCGTGGACGATGAGCGCCCGGCGCAGATTGGCCTCCATCAGCCCACCCAGCACGAAGGCGAGGATCATCGGCGCCATGGGGTAGCCCAACAGCCTGAGGACCACCGAGATGACCGCCACGACCATCATCATGTGGATGTCGAAGGTGTTGAACGAGATCAGGTACACGCCCACCAGCGAGAAGAACAGGATGAGCGGCATGAGGATCTGCCGCGGCAGCGCCAGGAGGCGCGCGATGTAGGGGATGAGCGGCAGGTTCAGGATGAGGAGGATCACGTTCCCGATATACATCGAGATGATCACCGACCAGAACACCTCGGGCCGCTCCATGAACAGCCGTGGTCCCGGCTGCACGCCGAAGGAGATGAGGGCGCCCAGCATCACCGCGGTGGTGCCGGAGCCGGGTATTCCCAGGGTCAGCATCGGCACGAACGAGCCCGAGGCGGCGGCATTGTTGGCGGTTTCCGGCGCCGCCAGGCCGCGGATGGACCCGTGGCCGAACGCCTCTTTCTTCTTGGCGGGGGCCAGGTTGCGCTCCATGCCGTAGGCGAGGAAGGACGCGATGGTGGCGCCGGCGCCGGGCAGCACGCCAATGAGGAAGCCGAGGACGGACGAACGTCCGACGACCGGCGACATCTCCCGGACCTCGCTCCGGTTCAGTTTGAGCGTCCCCAGGCTGCCCTTCGTGGCATCCCGCGCCTTGCCGGCGATATCCTCGCCCTTGAGCACGTTCATGAGCGCCTCGGAGAGGGCGAAGGTGGCCATGGCCAGCAGCAGGAAAGGAATCCCGTCGAGCAGGTCGATGGAGCCGAAGGTGAAGCGCGTGATGTCCGAGCGCACGTCCTGGCCGACCGTGGCGAGCATCAGTCCCAGCACCGCCATCATGGTCGCCTTGAGGAACTGTCCGCGGCCCGCGAAGGCCGAGACGGCGGTGAGCCCGAGCACCATCAGCGCGAAGTAGTCCGACGACTGGAAGCTGAGCGCCACCACCGCGAGCGACGGTGCGGCGATCAGCAGGAAGATCGCGGCGATGGTCCCGCCGGCGAAGGAAGAGTACGCGGCGATCGCCAGCGCCTTGCCGGCCATGCCCTGCCGCGCCATGGGATAGCCGTCGAAGGCCGTGGCCACGGTTCCCGCTATGCCCGGCGCGTTGATGAGGATGGAGGAGGTGGAGCCGCCGAAGACGGCGCCGTAGTAGACCCCGGCCATCAGGATGAGGCCCGACGACGGGTCGAGCCCGAACGTGATGGGGATCATGAGCGCGATCGCCGAGATCGGCCCCAGCCCCGGGAGCATGCCGATGAAGGTGCCGGCGAAGACGCCGATGAACACCATCATGAGATTGAACGGTACCAGCGCGGTGTTGATGCCGATGAGGAGCCCCTCGATCACGAGATGATCCCCAGGGCCTTGAGCAATGGATCGACGAGGTAGATGCCCATGATCCCGTGCAGCGCGAACTGGAAACCCGCGACCACCGGCAGCGATGCGCCCGCGATCACGTACCACCGGCGCTCGCCGAGGATCATGTAGCCGGCGATCAGAAACAGGCTCGTAGACACGAGAAAGCCGATGGTCTTGATCGTAAGCCCATAGAACACCATCAGCCCGCAGAGCAGCGCCACCTTGCGCCAGTCGAGGGCGCGCAGTTTGGCGAGCTCGGGGCGCTCGGCCTCCTTGGAGGGCAGGACCACGATCAGGAACGCGATGGCCCCGCCGGCCCAGGCGAGGGCTGTGGGAAAGGTCCGCGCGGTGAACGCCTCGCCCTCCTCGCCGAAATAGAGCTCGATGTTGGCGGCGAGGACGCCGTAGGCGATGCAGAAGGCGAGGAAGAAGAGCCCGCTGGCGCGATCGAGCGTCATCGTCGAGCCTCCCCTCGCCCCCGCATCAACCCGGTCAGGTCTATAGGACGCTCAGCGCACCGTCTCGATGCCGAGCTTGTCGAACAGCCCCTTCATTGCAACTTCCTGCTCTTCGAGGAAGGTGATGAAGTCGTCGCGGCCGCGGTAGATGTTGATCCACGCGTTGCGCGCGCGAACCTCCTCCCACGCGTCCGTCTCGTGCATCTTCTTCAACAGTTCCGCGTACTGGTCCGCCAGCTCGTCGGACAGGCCCGGCGGGCCGAAGAAGCCGCGCCAGTTGACGAAGTCGACATCGTAGCCCTGCTCCGTGAGCGTCGGAATGTCGGGGGCGTCGGCGACGCGGTCGGTCGCGGTGATGGCGAGGATGCGGACCTGGCCCGCCTTGGCCTGCTCGAGCATCTCGCCGAGGCCGCTCGAAAGAAGCTGGGTCTCGCCCGAGAGCAGCCCGGCCAGCGCCTCGCCGCCGGCGTCGTAGGAGACGTACGCAACGTCGTTCGGGTTGGCGCCCGCGGCCTGGAACGCCAGCGCGGCCACCAGGTGGTCCATGCCTCCGCGGACCGAGCCGCCGGCGACCTTCACGGACTTCGGATCGGCCTGATAGGACTCGACCACGTCGGTGAACGTCTGGAACGGCGAATCCGTGCGCACGGCAAAGGCCCCGAAGTCGCCCTGGACCGCGGCGATCGGCGTCAGGTCTCGGAACGACTGCGGGAACGTCCCGCGGAGCGAGCGCATGATGATCGGGGTGGAGTTCGCCATCAGGGTGGTGCGGCGCTGGTCCGCGGTCTCGATCATGTAGGCGATGGCCTTGCCGCCGCCGCCGCCGGACATGTTCTCGAAGGACGCATTGCCCAGAAGCCCCGATTTGGTGAGCGCCTCGCCGGTGCCGCGGGCTATGCCGTCCCAGCCGCCGCCGACGCCGCCGGGAGCGATGAAGTGAAGTGAGTCAACCTCCTGAGCCTGAGCGGCTCCAGCGAGCGTGCCCAAGGCCACCGCGACGGCGGCCGTGGCGCCGAGCACACCGCGGCGCGTAAGTGTGATTGCCTTCATGACTTTCCTCCTTGAGACCCTCTTATCCGGGCGCCTTTTGGCGCACCGGCGATGAATCTACCCCCCTGAGGCAGCGACGCAAACCCTCCTCAGGCATCATCGGTTGGGACAGGGTGTCTTCCGGGTCGAGGTGGCACCAAGAAACGGCCCGTGTTTCAATGCTCCTTGCGAGCACCCGAACGTGGACGGACGGAACATGGCTGGGGTCATGATCGTGACGGGCGGCAGCCGAGGAATCGGCGCCGCGGTGGCGCGCCTCGCCGGCCGACGCGGGTATT
>JBHICL010000262.1:0-4937 GCA_046759605.1 Alphaproteobacteria bacterium
CGAACAACGGCGCGCCGCGCCAAAGCTCGGCGAAGCCGCTCTCGCGGATCGAGCCGGCCGAGACCTCCATGTAAGGACAGGGGGTCAGCTTCCCGTCCGGCGTCACGCGACAGTACTTGGTTCCTGCGAGGCACCCGCCCGCTTCGTAGCCATCGGCGAGCGTCACCGGCAACGGCGGGTCCATTTCCAATGCCATGCGCTTGAAGTGGGGCGCGCAGCGCGCGCGCACCAAAAGCTCCTTCTCGTCCCGAGCCGCTTCGGCGACGCGACGGAGCACGCGGTCGTAGGTCTCGCGCGAGATGTTCGTCACCGTCTCGCCCCGACCGGCGCAAACGAGGAAGAAGACATTCATGACGGACGCCCCGGCCGAGCTCGCGAAGCCGATCATGTCGTCCAGCTCGTCCGCATTGTCGTCGGTAACCGAGAAATGGAGCTGGAACATGAGCCCGGCTCGCCGGCAGACGTCTATGCCGGCCATGGTCTTTTCCCACGCTCCGGGCTTTCCGCGGAAGGCGTCGTGGTATTCGGGATGCAGGGAGTCGAGGCTGATCCCTACGGCGCGGACGCCGGCCTCGATGAGCTCGTCGACACGCCTGCGATCGAGGAGCGTACCGTTGGTGCCGACCACGACCATGAGCCCGAGGCTGGTGGCGTGCCGCGCCAGTTGGAGAACATCCGGGCGCAGGGTCGGCTCACCGCCGGTGAACACCACCAGCGTTTCGTTGCTTAGCGTTGCTATCTCGTCGAGAACGTTCTTGACCTCGTCCGTCGTCAGCTCGTCGGGATCGCCGTGGCGCCGTGTCCCGGCGTCGAGATAGCAGTGCGCGCAGCGCAGGTTGCAACGGCGTGTGAGATTCAACGCGACGAGGAACGGGGGATCCGCCACGGCGGTCATGGGTCTTCCGGGGAGTCGGCTCTTGCCGGTCCGTGTCCGCCGGCCCGCATGGCCTGCTCCATGACGCCCCGCGCATCCGAGATCGCGGCCGCCGCGGTTTCGATAGTGACTTCGGTCGCGCCGGCTTCGTGCGCATGCGCCTCGGCGCGCCTGCGCACGGATCCGCGGACCATTGCCGGGACGCGGGCGAGACGCGCCAGGGCGGCCGCCTGCCAGCTCAGCCCCGGCGATGTGTCCTCCTCGAGAAACGGGCGGACATGCTCGGGAGCCACCTGGGAGCTATGTGCGCGGCGCGCGCGTTTTTCCGCGCGCAGGCGAACGCTGGCGCCGATTCCCGGGTCGCCAACCCCCTCGAGGAGGCTCGTGGCCTCCTCCGACCAGGCCAAAGGCTCACCGGCGTCCATGGCCCCGCCGCGCTCGGGACAGAAGCGATTGGTCGCCTCCTCGATCAGAGCCGAGCTGATCACGGTGTGACCGCTCTCCTGGGCAAAGCGCAGGATGGCCATACGAACCATGGCGCGGGCGGTCTCCGGCACCCGGTTCAGCTTTGCCTCGGCCTCCTCGGTCCAGGTGATGGTCTCGCGTGCGATGCTTTCCAAAGGCGGCGTATACGTCACCTGGCCGAGCCAGACGCTGCAGGGCGAGGTCCGCAGCACGTTCTCCGCATTCCCGCCGATATCGAGCTCCGGGTCGGCGTGAACGCCTGTCTTGCCGAGCAGGACCAGGCTGGCGTCGACCTTCTCGAGGTAGCGCGCGATCGCCTGGTACGGTTTTCCGTCGAGCAGCTCCGAGACCAGCTCGATGCCTTCCTCTTCGGCCATCGTCTGCGCCAGGTCGAGATGGGACTGATAGATCCTCGCGATCCCGGAATCGATGATCTCGTGGTGGAGCTTTTCCTGCTCCTTGAAACGGAACTCGCGGCTCGCCTCCTTGCTCAGGACGCCCGAGATCCTGTTGAAGGCGACGTAGTGGAAGTAGGGGTCGTAGGCGGCCACCGCATGCACGGGCGCGTCCAGGCGGCGCCCGAGATCCAACGCGGTCTTGAGAGCGCCAAACGCGCGCTGGGAGCCGTCGAGACCAACCACCAGGGGCCCGCGGCCAATGCCGCGGTCGGGCGCGCGTATCACCAGGACATCGATGGGGCACCGACGCACGACACGTTCACACACGGTGCCGACGACGCTGCCTGGGAGCGCACCCAGACCCAGCGCACCCAGCACCAGCAGGTCGAAGTCGCCGCCGGCCGCGGCTTCCACGATGCGCCGGTAGTTCTTGCCCTCCGGGCTGAGGCGCGCATACGGAACGCCAGCCTGCTCGCACGCGCGGACCGCCGTATCGTGGTAGCTGTCGCTGATAATCCCGAGCCCACGCGTGATGAGATCGTCATGGACCGTTCGCTGGCGCTCGAGCTCCGATTCCTCGCGGTACCGTTCCGGCAGGCCGCCTTCCATCTGGCGGAAGCGGCGGTCATGCAGCTTCGCCGCGTAGGCATGTATGCCCGTGACCGCACCGGCGGCGGCCCCCGCAAGACGCACGGCTTCCTCGAGCGCCCGGTTTGAGTGATCCGATGCATCCAGCGCCACCAGGACGCGCTTCAGGGAAGCGGGCGCCGTCCCGCGAGCGGCGTCCGGCGCTTCCGCCGGGGGATTGGATGTCGATGTTGAGATGGATTGCGGCATGCAATGCCCTCTAGTGCGTTGCCCAGTGGAGAAGCAGAACGAGGACCACGGCCAGGTTGACGATGGCCCCGGCCAGGACGAAGCCCTCGAACACGAGGGCCCGCCACCGCTTGCGAGCCGGAGTGGTCAGAGTTCGCACTTCGCGCCACCACCGCTAGTAGGTGAATTCGGCGGCCGCGGTCTCACCCGCCTTCACCTCGATCGTCGTTTCCTGCTCCCCCAGACGGCCATGCCACGACTTGACGACATACGTCCCGGGCGGAACGTCGGTGATGGTGAACTCGCCGTTCTCGTCGGCGACGGCGTAATACGGGTTTTGGGCGGCGAACACCCACGCATGCATGAAGTCGTGGACGTCGCACTCGACCTTCATGGCCACGCCGCGCCGCAGCTTGATCGTCTTCACGACCGGATCGCTACCCTCGGGCTGGCTCACATTGACGACCGTGCGGCGTACTTTCTTGATCAGCTCGTAGGTATGAACGTTGTGGAGCACGCCGTCGGAGTTGACCACGCTCAGCTCGCCACCATTGGCCATGACGCTGAGGTACGGCGTGTAAAGACATCCGGTCTGATCCACTGTCCCCTGAACGGCCTCGGCCGCGAATGGCTTACCGGCGTCGATCTCCTCGATGTAGACAACCACGTCGAGAAGCGCGTCTCCATTCACGCGCACCCACTCCACGGTCCGGGCGCCCGTGCCGCACACGTCGGGATCCTTGGTGATGGTGAAGGTCTGCGCTTCGGCCTTGGCTGCGCCGGCCAGGACCTTTCCGGAAATGGCGCCTCCATCCGAGACCTCGACCTCCTTGTAGGACTGGGCGTCGGCAGGGTTTGCCATTACCGCGCCGAGGGCGAGGACGGCGCAGGTTTTGGATATGGTCCTCATTCTGTTTCCTCCTTTGATGTCATGGGACGGCGGCCGCGGATGCGTCGTCCGGGCAGTGCAGTTCCGCCAGGGCCTCGATGGCGACGCGCCAGTTGCGCGTCTGGTTCCGGTCTTCGAGGGTCTTCAGGAAACGCGCGCTCGCCGCGTCGCGGTCGAGCCTCCGCAGCAGCCTTGCCGCTTCAAGGCGGTGCATTCCGTCATGCGCGAAGGCGAGCTCGACCAGGCGATCCACGGTCTCCGGACCGGCCTCGGCGGCAAGCGCTTCGGCGGCCGCGATCCGGACCTCCGGATCCTCGTCGTCGAGCCGTTCGGCAACGTCCGACGCGCCGACCCCAACGATCGCGAGCGCACGCGCCGCGGCGGCGCGGACGTGGCTGTCGGAATCGCGAAGTCGCCGGGCCAAGGCCGACGTGTTGCTGCCCGCGACCCATGACAGCGCGCGGGTCGCCGCCAGCCTGACGTCGCGATCCGGGTCTTCCGACGCGATCGCGATCGGCTCTCCGACCCCGGCGGGCAGACCGCGCATCCGCTCGCCCAGGCGTGCCAGTGAATCGGCGGCCGTCTGGCGAAGCTCGGCGTCCTGCTCCTCCAGAGCTTGGGCAAGACCACGAGCAACATCGTCGCTTTCGACGTCACCCAGGACGCGCGCGGCGATGTTGCGGACATCGGTGTAAATCGGGATCTTGGGATCGAGAGGAGCGCGCTTCTTTCGCGGGCCGCTGCGGGCGAGGGAAAGAAGCTCGCGGTCCTGGTCGTTGAGCTCGATCGGCTCCGCCGCCAGAGCCGCCGCGCGCCTTTCGGTCGTGAGCGCTTCGAGCGTCGATTTCGGCCACGGGCTCCCGTCTGGCTCCTCGGGGGCTTGCGGACCGGCTTCGGTAGCGTTCCTCGATCTCTCCGGTTCCGGCGCTGGAGCCGCGCCTTCTGCGTCGGAACGCGGTGCGGGGACCAGCTCGCCGCGCAAGGCGGCCAGCAGCGCCCCCGCCACCGGCCCGGGCTGGTCCTCGGCTGCCGCGATCTTTCCCAGCGCCGCCATGACCTCGACCCGGACTTGGCGCATCTCGTCACCGATCGCGCCCAGAAGAGCCTTGACGGCCCGCTGGGTTCCCAGCTTACCGAGCGCTTGGGCGGCCGCCCGTCTTAGCGACACCGGGCAGCTTCGGTCCAGCAGCTGTTCCTCGAGGTCCTCTTCCGCAATATCCGGCGCCAACGAGACGAGCGCGCCCGCGGCAACCGTGGCCACCGCCTCGGACGGACCGTGGAGCTTCACTCTTAGTCGTCCAATCAGGTTCTCGGGTGGCTCGAGCCGGGTATTGGCTGACAGGACCTCCAGGACGGCAATCCGCACCTCGTCGCTGGGATCGTCGAACAGGGAGAACAGCTTCTCCGGCCACGACGGGCCACAATGCCGGACGGCAGCAACGCGTACCGCCGGGTTGGGATCCTCGAACAGGGCAACGAGCCGGGGGTCGGCCTT
>JBHICL010000263.1:0-4922 GCA_046759605.1 Alphaproteobacteria bacterium
CGCGCGTGGGTCGTCATCGAATAAAAGTGCCCCGTCGCGAAGCGCAACGTTTCCGCCTCGCCGGTCGTGGCGATGTAGCCGACATCCTCGCGCGCAAGGCCCGCTTCATCGATCAGGCCCTGCAAAGCGTCCTCGGCCAGCTTGAAGGGATCGCGGCGGCGCACGCGCTCCGCGCACTTTCCCATCCACTTCATCGCGTCGCCGTTGACGTCGAACAGCGCGGCTTTGACCGCGCCGGTGCCGACGTCGATTCCCGCGGTGATGGTCATCTCGCCAGTCCCCGCATCAGTGGACCACCGCGCGCCGCGCGAAGGTCGCCGCGCCGAGCGCGCCGGTGTAAATGGAGGCGGGATCGATGTTGATGGTCACCTCGCCGTAGTTTTCCCGCACGAGCGTCTTCAGCGCCTTCACCGCCGCCTGGTTGTTGGCGACGCCGCCGGTGAAGGTGAACTGGTCCTGGATGCCGCCGGAACGCGAAATGATCGAAAGGGCGCGCAGGATGATCGCCCGGTGCAGCCCGGCCAGGATGTCCTCGCGCTTCTCCCCCAGGGCCAGCCGGTCCCGCAGTTCGGCGCCGGCGAACACGGTGCAGGTCGAGTTGATGCGCACCGACTTCGTCGCCTGCATGGCCAGCGGGCCAAGCTCGTGCACACCCATGTTCATCTCATCGGCGATGTAGCCGAGATAACGGCCGCAGCCGGCGGCGCACCGGTCGTTCATCTGAAAATTCTCGACGATGCCCTCCTTGTCCACCTGGATGGCCTTGGTGTCCTGACCGCCGATGTCGAGCACGGTCCGGGTCTTGGGATACATCACGTGGGCGCCGAGCCCGTGGCAGAGGATTTCCGAACGGATGCGCTCTTTCGGGAACGGCAGGGTGACGCGGCCGTAGCCGGTGCCGACCGCGTGGGCCTCCTCGATCTCGACGTCGATCGCGCTGTTCATGGCCTTTGTCATGGCCTCGGTGCGGCTTTCCAGCTCCGGCTTCTCCTTGACCAGGCGCTCGAGCGCGCGCTTGAACTTATCGCCCATGGCGCCGGCGGGCGGGCGGTTTTCCACCTCGATGATGGATTTGTCATAGACGTTGAGCAGCAGCTCGAAAGGCAGGCCGGCATCCTTGGCGACTTCCTCGCCAATCCGCATGAAACGCGCGCCGGCGATGTCGCGGAAGAAATCGGACTTGCGCGCGGCCCCGGGCGCGAACATCGCCGGCGCTTCACCCCGCAGGCGGCGGAAGACCTCGGCCAAGGCCTCTCGCGCCGCGTCCTCCCGGCCGGCGAAGCGAACCCCGTCCACGAAACCGGTGCTGGTCCGGAGCAGGTCGTCCAGTTGTTCCAGAAACTGCTCCAGGCGGAAGTGCCGTTCAACCTCGTCCATGAAGGTGTTGACATCGGCAAGTCCCGTTCCGGCCTCGGCCAAAGCGCGGCGGAAGAGCGTCAGCCGGGTCGAGATCACGGCCTCCAGCTTGGCCACGGCGGTGGCCGTTTCGTAGTTGGAGCGCGAGTTGGTGATGCCGCGGCCCAGGACCTCGCGGTTCTCGTCCAGGAGGACCGCCTTGGTGGTCGTGGAGCCGAGGTCAATTCCGACGTAGCACCGCACGACCGTTCCCCTCCGCTCAGGCCGCCGCGGGGGCGAAGTCGCCGCCCCGGCGTTTCTGCTCGATCATCTGGAAATAACTCTCCAGCCTGGTCCTGATGTTGGCCGGCGAGAAGTAACGCGGATCGACGAGATCGGATTCGATGAACGCGACGGGCTTGCCGGTGCGCTTCTCGACCTCCCGCATCATCAACAGCTGCCCGGCGGAGAAGCTGTTGCAGCTCTTGATCGAGTGAATCAGGAAGCCGTCGGCGTCGTACGCATCCATGTAGTTCTCGATCATCGCCACCCGCCCCGGCAGGTTGCGGTTCGTGTAGCAGCCCAGGCAATACTCGGCGAGGGATTCGAGGGGCCTGTCCGGATCATGGCGGAAGCCGAAGTCGTAAACCCCGCCCACCTTGGTATAGGTGCTGGCGACGACGACGGCGCCCTCTGTGTAAAACATCTTCCAGAAGTCCCGGAAACTGGTCCAGTTGGGCGGCCCCTCGACCACGAGGCGGTATTTCTCTTCGGTCATTTCGCCCTCCGGCGTGATCGGTCCCTGGCCCCGGGCGAGCCGTTCCTCGATTTCCTTGCGCAACAGCCTGTAGTACTCGACGGCGTCCTCCGTCCCACGGAAGGCGGTGAAGATCGGCCCGATGTAAAAGACGCCCCCGAAATAGGCGTCGATCGGGGACGGCTTGTTCATGGCGCTTTGCAGCACCCAGACGAGGTTTTCCTCCGCCGCCGCCGAGAAGCGCAGGCTTTCGCGCAGGCGGTCGATATCGAACGCGACGCCGCTGATGCGCTCCAGCGTCGGTATCACCTCTTCCTTCAGCTGCTTGATCACGTAGGTCCGCATGTTGTCGGTGATCTTGCCGTCGCCTTCGTAAGGGATATGCAACATCACGGTTTCGCAGCCGTACTCGTCGCGCAGAAGCTCGAACCACTTCATGAACGTGAAGCAGCCCGTGTAGGAAAGCAAAAGCAGGTCGGGCGCCGGCATCGGCTTGCCGTTGGGCGCGATGTTGCCGCTGGCCATGCAGCCGATGTCCGCCTTGACGTAGGCGCAGACGTCCTCGGAATGGCCCATCTTCTCGGCTTCCCTGATCATGGCGCCGCTCTTCCTGCGCAGGCCGTTCTGGATGGCGTTGATCTCGGGCAGGTTGTTGAGCATGTCGAAGCACATGATCAACTCGTTCAGGTTGCCCGGAACGTAGGTCGAGACCACCTTGTCCCCGGTTTCGCCGGCGCTGGTCAGTTTCTCGTAGTTCTCGGCGATCATGGCCTTCTGCTTGAGCATCGAAGGCTCTTTGACCACCTCCGGCTTTTCGGGCTTGCTCGTCATGCTTCGCTCCACAGTTTGATGGAATCGGCGAATGTGCCCGCCTGTTCGCGGATGGGCTGCATCTGGCCGGAGTTCTCGGCGTACTTGAACGAAATGTGGGGGATGTTCTCGCGCGTCAGCGCCCTGGCCAGCATCGGCCGGTCGAGAAGCGCCGGGTCGCAAAAGCTGGGCGCGGCGAAGATCACGCCTTCGGCGGCCCGCTTGCGGACCGTTTCGATCAGGAACTTGCCCTTGCGGCTGCCGTCGGGTTCGTACTTGGCGGCGGTTTCCACCGAGCGGTGCAGAAAGGCATGGGCCAGATTGGCGACGGGATCGCCGTTTAGCGGCACATCGTCGAGCAGCCAGCGGGTGACGAGCATGAAGTCATCATCGACGATGTAACATCCCGCAAGCTCGATGGACTTGATGAGGGTGAGCGGCGGCTGCTCGCAGAACCCTCCCTGCAGGACGATTCGGCAGTTGTCGCGCAGGGGCCGGTCCTCGGCCTCAGCCGCCGCCAGATAGCCTTCGAGAATCCGGGAATGCTCCTCGACCGGCAGCAACATGCCGGCGCGCATCAACAGATAGACCTCGGAGGCCGGGGCCTTCCACGGCGTCTTCGCCCGGAGGTCGTAGACCTTGCCGACGAGACGGCGGTTTTCGTTGTAAACGGCGATGGAACGGCGAACCGCATCGTCCGTGATCTTGCGCCCGGAGATTCCCTCGAGGCCCTCGATCAGCTCCCGAAGTTCATTGATGTAATAGGCGCCGCCGAGATCGTCGCGGTAGTTCTGGGGCACGTCGAAATAGCGGACGTAGAAGTCGGGCCGGATCAGCTTCCACATGCCGGAAAGATTGCGGATGACGTCGCAGATGCTGGGGAACAGCATGCCGTCGAGGAAATCCAGGCGCTTGGTGATGGCCAGTTCGATGGTGGAGCGCGGGATGCGGCAGATGTAGCTCTGGTAATAGGCGTCGCCGTGGATCACCTCTATGTTGTCGCCGCCGCCGAGAATGCCGAGCGGCAGCATCCCGCCGGCATGGATGATCTCGCGCGGGACGTAGACCGGCATGTAACCGATCACCTTGCGGCCCGGCTCCGCTTCCTTCCACTCACGCACGCCGGTGAAGTCCAGATCCCCGAACAGGGTCTGGCACCGTTCGACGATGGCCTGGGTCGAATTCGGCATGGACTTTGCCATTTCTCAGCGGTGCTCCCATTTCGCGGGTCGTTTCTCGATAAAGGCCTCAAGTCCCTCGACGGCGTCGCGGGTGCTCATCAGGCCGGAAAGGTAAAGCTCCTCGGCCGCGGCCAGTTTTTCCTTGATGCGTTCGGCGTATCCGGCGCGCGCCGCGCGAACGGCGTAGCGCAGCGAACTCGCGCTCAGGCCCGAGAGATGCTCGTCGAAGTACATGAGCGCCGCGGCTTCCGGGTCGTCGGCGAGAGCGTTGAGAAGTCCCATGCTCAAGGCTTCCTCGCCGCCGACGCTGCGCCCGGAAAACAGCAGGTCCTCGGCCCCGGCCTGACCGAGGCGTTCGCCGAGCAGGCAACTGGCCGCGGGCGCGAAAACACCGAGCTTGATTTCGGGCTGACCCAGCGTCGCCTTCGGGGAAGCGAAGATCAGGTGCCCCGCCGCCGCGACTTCAAGGCCGCCCCCGAGGCACTGCCCGCGGACGGTCACCAGGATCGGCGCCGGGTATTCGACCATCCGGCAGATCAGCCCGTGCAGGGCCTTGAGCATGGCGGCGACCTGCCCGGGCAGGTGTTCCTGGACGCTGGCGCCGAAGCTGAAATGCGGCCCTTCATGGTCGAGGAGGACGCCGCAAAGCCCGGCATTCGAACGGTGTCCGTCAAGCGCCGCGTTAAGCGCGGCGATCATTTCCGCGTCGATCAAGTTGGCCTTGGGCCGGGCAAGACGCAGGCGCAGGAGCCTGCCTTCACGCTCGGTCCAAGCCTTAAGGGGGGAATCTTCCATGATCAGTCCTTCTTCCTGGGCATCAGGCTTTCGACAAGCTCCGG
>JBHICL010000264.1:0-4922 GCA_046759605.1 Alphaproteobacteria bacterium
TGGCCTGGATGATAGGAGCCATGGTCGCCACCGCGGCCTCTGCTGTAAGCGGCGTGCGGGTCGTGATGGACTCGCGCCTGCGCATGGTCATGGTGGTTGTTCTGGGGGCCATGCTGGGCAGCGCCTTCTCGCCCGAGATCCTGGAACGCGCGGTGCGCTGGCCGATCACGCTCGCGAGCCTGATGCTTTATGTCGCCGTGGCGGGCGGGCTCACTTTCATCCTCTATCGCCGCACCACCGGGCTCGACCGGCCCACGGCCTATTTCGCCGGCATGCCGGGCGGCTTCAACGAGATGGTGATCATGGGAGCCGCCTTGGGTGGCAACGAGCGAACCGTCAGCCTGGCCCATTCGACCCGCGTGTTCCTCGTCGTGATGATCATCCCGTTCTGGTTTCGCTTTGTCGAGGACTACTCACCCGCGGCGCGCGCCGCCGCCGCCCTTGGGCTTGGGGAGGTGGCGGTGAGCGACCTGGCGATCCTGTCGGTGAGCGCGGCCGCGGGCATTGCCGCGGCGCGGCTGCTGCGCCTGCCCGCGTACCACCTGACCGGGGCGATGGGCGGCAGCGCCGTCGCCCATCTGGCCGGCTGGACCTCCGCGCCGCCGCCCTGGGAGCTCGTGGCGATCGCCCAGGTCGTCGTGGGCGCGACGATCGGCAGCCGGTTCTCGGGCGTGTCGCTCCGGGTGATGTTTCGGACCATTGGGAGCGCCGCGTTGATGACGCTCGTTCTGTTGATCCTTGCGACGATATTCGCAGCCGTGCTGACACGGGTGTCCGGATTCTCCTTTCCGCCCCTGCTCCTCGCGTTTTCGCCCGGCGGCCTCGCGGAGATGAGCCTGGTTGCGCTGGCGCTCGACGTGGACACGGCCTTCGTCGCCACGCACCATGTCGCTCGCATCGCCGCCGTGGTCATGCTGGCGCCGCTGGTCTTTCGCCTCGTCCAGGCGCGGGCCAGGAACAAGCCGGGGAACACCTGAGCCGGCCCGGCCGTCGGCTTTCCATAATCGATGCACGCGCGTTAGAGTGCCGGAGACGAAGCCAAGGCCGGGGGGTGAGACATGATCGTCGAGCAGATCTGGACGGCGAACGCCTACCGCAACTTCAACTACCTCATAGCCTGCCCGGACACCGGCGCGGCGCTCGCCATCGACCCGCTGGATCACGAGAAATGCCTGGCCGCCGCGCGGCGCCGCGGCTGGGAGATCACGCAGATCCTCAACACCCACGAGCACGGCGACCACACCGGCGGCAACGGCGCGATGATCGCGGCGACCGGCGCGACGCTGCTCGCGCACAACAACGCCAAGGACAAGATAGCCGGAATCGACCGGGGCCTTGAAGCTGGAGACGTCATCCGTATCGGCAAAACGGTGGAGCTGGAAGCCCTGGACACCCCCGGCCACACCATGAGCCATATCTGCCTGTTGTCTCACACGGACCAGCCGGCGCTCTTCTGCGGCGACACGCTTTTCAACGCGGGCGCCGGCAATTGCCACTCGGGCGGCCACCCGAGCGAGCTCTACACGACTTTCGCCAACCAGCTGGCCAGGTTGCCGGACGATACGCTGGTCTATCCGGGCCACGACTACATCAACAACAACCTGGGCTTCACGCTGGATCGCGAGCCCGACAACGAGCAGGCCCGATCGCTGCGCGAGGAGGTGCGCGAGCAGGACCCGGACGCGGCCCTGGTTTCGACGCTCGCGCTCGAGAAGGAGATCAATACTTTCTTCCGCCTCAACAGCCCGACCATCATCGCGCGGCTGCGCGAGGCGTTTCCCGATCTGCCCGACGAGCCGGATCAGCGGACCGTGTTCCTCAAGCTGCGCGAGCTGCGCAACAAATGGTGAGCGCTCTGATCGGCGTCCGACAGCGGTTACTAGGCGGCTTCCGGCAGACCCTCTTTCGGTCTGGCTGAACCGTCGCCGAGGAACGTCTCCCGCATCGAGTAGCCGTTGCCGGGCCGGGCCACCATCTCTTCGGGCGGCGTCCGTTTGCTCGCTTCGGGCCAGATCCCCGGCTGCGGCCCCGCGCCTTCGGCGACGATCTCCAGGGGATCGTCCTCGTCCATGGCCGGCGCGCGCAGTATCTCCATGCAATCCCAGGAAACCTCGAGCGGGATGTTGTTCGGGTCGAAGAAATAGATCGACCAGATCGTTCCATGGTCGACGGCGCCGGTCACTTCAATCCCGGCGGCCTCGAGCTTGTCCTTCAGCGCGAAAAGCTCTTCCTTGCTTCCGATCGTCAACGAGACATGGTCGAACCCGAGTGGACGGTCGGTTCTGACCCCGTGAAACTTACGCTCCATCGGCCTGGCTTCTTCGTACTCGAAGAAGGCCACCTGAGCGTCGCCACATCTGAAAAAGTAGTGGCGATACCCGTCGTGCCCGATCCCCATCGTCAGCTCCATGCCCAAGAGATCGCGATAGAACCGAATGGTCTCGACCATGTCGCCGGTAATGAACGCCAGGTGGTTTATGCCGGTGAGCTTCATGGGTCCTCCTTCGACGACACGATCATACAGCAGCACGGTGCAGGCCGCGATCCTTCGCCGAGCCCGCGCCGGTACCGGCGGCGGTATCCCCAAAGCGTCCGGACGAAACCGCCGGCTGGTGCTAAGAAAGCGCTTCTTCCGACGCAACGGAGAGGCCCCCGGTCGCCGGTCATGCCGACCCCAGGGACGTTCGAGGCACGCTCATCGGCGAGCCACGCCCGCAGGCCTTCGCAACCCGCGTTGGCCGCGCTGTTCTGTGCACTCCTGGTCATATCCGGGGCGTTGCCGCAAGTGCGCTTCGCCTTCGAGCCCGCAAACGTACTGCCCAACATGGACTTCGCGCTCGGCCTCGAGCACTGGCGGCTGAGCGACGACGCCCAGACGAGGCTCGAGCCGGGACGAACCGCCGAACTGACCATAAGCCAAGCCAAGCCCGAAAGCTCGCTCTCCGTGACCCAGAGCCTGGACGACCCGACGCGCTTTTCATATCTGCGTCTCGACGCCGAGATCCGCACGGAAGCCGTCGCCCCCGGAGCGCACGAGTGGCAGCGGGCGCGGGTCCTGCTGATCGGCGTCGATAGCGCCGGCAAGTCCATGCACGATGTGCCGCACACCCTCGTGGGAAGCACCGGAACCACACCATGGCGACACGCCGAGGGCGTCTACGCGGTGCGTCCGGATATGACCGCCATGCGCGTGTCCGTCCAGCTGCCGAAAATCGCCGGAACGATGACCGTGCGCAATCTCAGCCTTCGCGCCGCCTGGGAAACCCCGTGGTACCGGCCGTCGCTCCTGGTCCTTCGCATAGGGTCGGCGATCGCAGCGCTTTGGGCCGCATACCTGCTTGTTGGTGCGCACGGTTCCTTGTGGCCGCGCACTCTGGCGACCGCGGTGCTGCTCAGCGGTGTCGTACTTTCGGGACTACCAACCGAGAGGGTAACGCTCGTCAAGCCGCTTCTCCCCGGTGGGTTTCTCGAGCTGAGCGCCAAGCCGCCGACCCCGGCCGACCTCCAGATCCAATCCTCCCGGAGGTCCGCGGCGCCGGCCACCACGGACGGGGACGAACCGGCGGATCGGCGCGGCATGTTTCGGCCCCTTCTCGATCTGGTGGAGAGCGTCCGTTCCCATCTACGGAGCTTCGGCCTGGCAGTGCACTTCGCGGGCTTCTTCGTCGCGGCGACGCTTGTCGTGTTGTTGTCGGACCGGAACTCGGGCGCACGTCGCCCGGCGATCTATCTGCTGGCCGCCGCGCTCGCAAGCGAAACGATCCAGATCGCCGTCATCGGCGGACTGTCGGTCAATGACGCGCTAGACCTTGGGGTCGATGCCGCGGGCATAATCTCGGCGGTGATCCTGGCGTCCGCGTACCTGCGGCGCCGGGAGAGCAGGATGAGGCAACATCCGGCATGATCGAAGTCGACCCGGGAGCTTTTCAACCGTGACGCGCACGGGACTGCCGAGACGCGGTACCCTGATATTTCTGCTGCTCGCGGCGCTCGCCGTCCTGGCCCGGCTCTTGAAGCTGTGGCCCAGCCTCCCGGACCTTTGAGGTTCGTCCGCGACCGGTGCGCCCGGGACAAGGTCGGGGGTTACATCCGCGGACGATCGCTGCCGCGCCTGGTGGTCAACAAGCCGCAGCGAGTGCACTCGACCTTCTCGATGGCGCCGGCGGGACCGAAGGCGAAGGTTATCTCCAACACCCGGAACTCATGCATGCCAATGAGGCATAGCAATCTCCCGAGCCACGGCGGCACGTTCACATTCCTGGGTTTCTGTTCCAACCCGACAAAACATCCCCGGCGGATCTTCCGCGACAGAGCTCGGACAGCAAAGGCCGTCCGGCCCGCAATATGTTAGCATGGTATGGGCAGCTCTTGCGTATATGTGATCGGCTCGAAGGGCGGCTCTGTCAAACCGGAAGCCGGCAGCCACCGAAGCGCGCGCGCAACCGCGCGTTCAGAGATACATTAAACAAACGATACCAAGTCGTGTAAGATTGAGTCCGCCCCTCCGGGTTGGAGGAAACTGAAGTTACCCATCGAAAATGGCGAGGGAGGCAAAGCCATGAAGGAGGAGAAGACGAACATTGCGCGCGTCCCGAGACGCAGGGTGATACCCGTCTCAAGACGCAAGGTGATAAAGGCCGCCGGCGTCGCCGGTCTGGCAGCCGGTCTCGGACCCTTTTTCCACGCCCGTCGGGCGCGCGCAGCCGGGACTTTGAGGGTCCTTGTTTGGTCCCACTTTGTCCCGAGGTTTGACAACGAGTGGTTCGACAACTTCGCCCAGCAATGGGGAACGGAAAACGACGTTGACGTAACCGTGGACCACATCAGTCTAGCGGAAATTCCGGCTCGCACGGCGGCCGAAGTATCCGCCGGCAGCGGGCATGACCTGATCGAATGGGTCTTTCCCCCGTCCCAGTTCGAGC
>JBHICL010000265.1:0-4914 GCA_046759605.1 Alphaproteobacteria bacterium
TCCGATGATGACCTGAGGGTTGCGCGCGGCGTAATCTCAAGACCGCCAAGGCCCTGGGCCTCACGATTCCCCCGTCCCCCCTCTTCCGGGTGGGCAGGGTGATCAATCCATGAGAACGGTCAAGCCGCCCTGGGGTCACCCTCGCGGTCGAGCCCTAACGACAGGTCATCTCGGGCGTTGGGAAGGGTGAGGACGCAACGCCATGGGACTTCGAGATCGGGTCCACCAGCGGCCGTAAAATGGCCGTACAGCACGGTTCAAACCGCTCCACTCAGTGTCAAGCGGGCTCGGTGGTCAGCTGGCCCCAAGTGTAGGTTACGCAAGGCAATTGGGGGAAATCCGGATGCGTAAGCCGCAGTTTAAGGAACGGGTCGGCATGAGTCACCGCGGTCGAGCCCGCACACGTCAGATTGCTGCCACCCACTCGATTATGAGATACACTTGACGATCGAGCAGATGTAAGACTGTCGCGAGAAGCAGGATGCGATTCTCCGTCGCCGTCGCATTGATGCTTGCCTCCTCCATTCACCCCGCCGCCCTGGCGGAGCCCAAGATCACTGTCGGTCACGGCTTATCGATGCACGGCGAGCCGAAGTACGGGCCGGATTTCAAGCACTTCGGCTACGTCAACCCGAATGCGCCCAAGGGTGGCACCCTGCGCTTGGCTGAGCAAGGCACCTTCGATAGCTTCAACAGTTTCATCCCAAAGGGTAACGTCGGCGCAGGCGCATCGATCGAAACTCTCCTCACCACCAGCGCGGACGAGCCCTTCACCGGGTATGGCCTGATCGCCGAGTCGATCGAGTGGCCCGAGGACCGCTTCTGGGTGATCTTCACCTTGCGACCTGAGGCACGCTGGCATGACGGGCAGCCGATCACCGTCAAAGACGTGATCTGGTCGTTCGAGACTCTCAAGACCAAAGGCCATCCCTTCTACCGTTTCTACTACGGCAGTATCGGCGGCGCGGAGCAGGTCGGTGAAAGGCGGGTCAAGTTCACCTTTACGGAAACCGGCAACCGCGAGCTGCCCCTGATCGCGGGGCAGCTTCCGATCCTGCCGAGACATTACTGGGAAAGCCGCGACTTCGAGAAAACTACCCTGGAGCCGCCGCTCGGCAGCGGTCCCTACCGCATCACTGAGTTCGAAGCCGGGCGCTTTATCGTCACGGAGCGCGTCGAGGACTATTGGGGCAAGGACCTTCCGGTCAATCGCGGTCAGTACAACTTCGACCGCATCCGTTACGACTATTTCCGTGACGACACCGTCATCCGGCAAGCCTTGAAGGCGGGTGACATCGATTTTCGTGTGGAAAACCAGGCCAAGGCCTGGGCGCTGGACTACGACGTCCCGCCGGTGCGTAACGGCTGGCTGAAGAAAGTCGAGGTTCCCCACCAGAGGCCGACCGGCATGCAGGCCTTCATCATGAACACCCGGCGGCCGGTGTTCCAGGATCCCAAGGTTCGCCGGTCGCTCGCCTACGCCTTCGATTTCGAGTGGACCAACCGCAACCTCTTCTTTGGCCAGTACACCCGTACGGAAAGCTACTTTTCCAACTCCGAGCTCGCGGCTACCGGCCTGCCCGTGCGCGAGGAGCTGGAGATCCTCGAGCGCTACCGCGGACGCATCCCCGCGGAGGTCTTCACCACTCCGTACAGCGCACCCAAGACCGACGGCAGCGGCTGGCCACGGGAGAACTTGCGCCGCGCCTTCAAACTGCTGGCCGAGGCTGGCTGGGTGGTGCGCGAGATGAAGCTGGTCAACGCCGAGACGGGCGAGCAAATGCGTTTCGAAATTCTCCTGGTCAGCCCGGCCTTCGAGCGCATCGTCTTGCCCTTCGTGCGCAATCTTAAGCGCCTCGGAATCGAGGCGCGCGTGCGGTTGGTGGACCAGTCGCAATATATCAACCGCCTACGCTCTTTCGACTTCGATATGTTCGTCGGCGGCTGGGGACAGTCCGAATCGCCGGGAAACGAGCAGCGCAGTTTTTGGAGTAGCGCGGCGGCCGACTCGCCCGCAGCGCGCAATTTCCCCGGGATCAAGGACCCCGTCATCGACGAGTTGATCGAGCTGGTCATCACCGCGCCTAGCCGGGAAAGCTTGGTCGCCCGGACGCGCGCTCTGGATCGGGTTTTGCTGGCCGGCCATTACGTGATCCCCAACTGGCACTTGCGCAAACAGCGCCTTCTCTACTGGGACAAGTTTTCCCGTCCGGATAAACCCTCGCGCCGTGGCACCTCCGTCGATTGGTGGTGGTTCGACCCGGTCAAGGCCGCCAACTTGGAGCAGCGCGAGCAGAGGCAGGAACCCGCGGCCGAGTTGGGTACGAGCGGTCGCCCGGACGTCGCGACCACGCTCGCCGTGCTGGCAGGCCTGCTGCTCGCGGGCTATTTCGTGTTCCGGCGCGTGATGCAACGCCCGCAGACCTGAGGGCTCCGCTGCCATGACCGCCTACATCATCCGCCGCCTCTTGCTCATGATCCCGACCCTATTCGGCATCATGGTGATTAACTTCGTCGTGATTCAATTGGCGCCGGGCGGGCCGGTGGAGCAAGCCATCGCAGAGCTGACGGGTGAAGGCGCGGACATAACGGAGCGTGTGACGCGGGCTGGTACGGGTGAATCGCTTCAACTAAGCGATACTGGACGACAGACGACCGGCCGCTATCGCGGCGCGCAGGGTCTGGATCCCGAGTTCATCAAGGAACTCGAAAGCCGCTTCGGGTTCGACAAGCCGCTACACGAACGTTTCATCCGGATGATGGGCAACTACCTCGTGTTCGACTTCGGCGAGAGCTTTTTCCGCGACCGCGAGGTCGTGGATCTGGTGCTCGACAAGATGCCGGTATCGATCTCGCTCGGCGTCTGGACCACGCTCCTGGTCTATCTGATCTCGATTCCCATGGGCATTGCCAAAGCGGTGCGTGACGGCAGCCGTTTCGATATCTGGACCTCCGCGGCTGTGGTCTTGGGTACCGCGATCCCGAGCTTTCTCTTTGCTGTGCTGCTCTTGGCCGTCTTCGCCGGCGGTAGCTATCTGGACTGGTTTCCGCTGCGCGGCCTCGTCTCCGCAAATTGGCGCGAGTTAAGCTGGCCGGCCCTGGTCCTGGATTACCTGTGGCACATGGTGCTACCGGTCACGGCCATGGTGATCGGCGGCTTTGCCACCCTCACCATGCTGAGCAAGAACTCCTTCCTCGACCAGATCCAGCAGCAGTACGTCATCACCGCGCGGGCCAAGGGGCTCTCCGAGCACCAGGTGCTCTATGGCCACGTCTTCCGCAACGCCATGCTGATCGTCATTGCCGGATTTCCGGCTGCCTTCATCTCCGTGCTGTTCACGGGTTCGGTCCTCATCGAGGTCATATTCTCGCTCGACGGCCTCGGCCTTTTGGGCTTCGAAGCGGCCTTTGCCCGGGATTATCCGGTGATGTTCGGCACGCTGTTTTTCTTCTCGCTGCTCGGGCTGCTGTTGGGGCTTGTCGGCGACCTCATGTACACCGTCGTCGATCCCCGAATCGACTTCGAAAGCCGGGAGGTCTGAGGTGGGCCGTAGCGAAGCGAGCGCGATGCCGGCGAAGGACACCTTCCTCGGTAGGGAAATATCGCCGCTCACTCGGCGGCGACTGCACAACTTCCGTGCCAACAAGCGCGGTTACTGGTCGCTGTGGGTCTTCTTGGCCCTGTTCACGGCCACGCTGTTCGCGGAGTTCGTCGCCAACGACAAACCCTTCCTCGTCTCCTACGACGGCGACTTCTACATGCCAGTCTTCCAAGCCTATCCTGAAACCACCTTTGGCGGCGAATTCGAGACGGAGGCCGACTACCGTGATCCCTTCGTAGCCAAGCTCGTCGAGGCTCACGGCTGGATGTTTTGGCCGCCGATCCCTTACAATCACCGTACCGTCGCCTGGGACCTACCGGTTCCGGCACCCTCGCCGCCCGATGCAGAGCACTGGCTGGGCACCGATGACCAAGCCCGCGACGTGACGGCGCGGCTGATCTACGGGTTCAGGATCTCGATCCTGTTCGGTTCCGCGCTGACCATCATTAGTGCCATCATCGGCGTGTCGGCAGGCGCGGTGCAAGGGTATTTCGGTGGTTGGATCGATCTCCTGTTCCAACGCTTCATCGAGGTCTGGGCCGGTTTGCCGATCCTCTACCTCCTAATCATCCTGGCCAGCATCGTCGAGCCCAACTTCTGGTGGCTCTTGGGCCTCCTGCTTTTGTTCGGCTGGATGGGTTTCGTCGGTGTCGTACGTGCCGAATTTCTGCGCGCGCGCAACTTCGATTACGTGCGCGCCGCCCGCGCGCTGGGGGTGAGCAACTCGATCATCATGTTCCGCCACGTGCTTCCGAACGCCGTGGTGGCGACCATCACCTTCCTGCCCTTCACTCTGGTGGGTTCGGTCACCGTGCTGACCTCGCTGGACTTCCTGGGAATCGGTTTGCCGCCTGGCTCGGCCTCCCTGGGTGAGATCCTGGCTCAGGGCAAGGCCAATCTGCAGGCGCCCTGGCTGGCCCTCACTGGATTCTTCACCATAGCCATCATGCTGAGCCTGCTGATCTTCATCGGCGAGGCGGTGCGCGACGCGCTCGATCCGCGCAAGCTCTTCGCCGGTGCCGCACCGCCGGAAGAAACCGGGCCCAAACCCGCCACCGGCGCTTCCTCCGCCGCCGCGCCGCGAGCCGGGTGATGACCGCCGCGCCCGAGCTCCAGATCGCCAATCTGGGCGTCAGCTTCAACATGCCCGGCGGGATCGTCGAGGCGGTCAAGGGAGTCTCCTTCGACGTTAAGAAGGGCGAGACGGTGGCGCTTGTCGGCGAGAGCGGGTCCGGGAAGACAGTCACGGCCCTGTCTGTTGTTCAGCTCCTCCCCTACCCTCTCGCCCACCATCCGAGCGGGAGCATCCTGT
>JBHICL010000266.1:0-4909 GCA_046759605.1 Alphaproteobacteria bacterium
TCTGCCTGCTCTCTACCTTTCCGCTATCTCTCGCCCTGTATCAGACATTGGACATTCCTCCCCGGAGCAATCTGAGCCGGCCGAAGACGAGCTAACCTCCCGTGAATCCGAGGAAACCGATTGAGTATGCCTCTCGAGTCCGAGCCAGCGGAGAGTCCATCGGTGCAGAGTTCTAGGAAAGCGGAAACGGCTCTCGGCGGTCGCACTTGAGTTCGTATAGGCGATCTCTCGGGACCGCCGCAACGGTCCGGCCGACCACCAAAGCCGCTCTAGGCGACGTCCGGATGTCTACCGAGGAGCAAGCCCGGGAGGGGGTAAGTTTGGAGGCCCAGGAGGCGGCCCTGGCTGCTACACTCACCTTCATGGCCTATCCCTGGCCCGTATTCTCCGCGATGCCGGTGCTGGCGGAAAGGATATCAAGCGACAGGGATCCAGCGGGTCCTGGCCCTGGTCAAGGGCGGAGAGGTTCGTGCCGTCCTCGTCTAACGCCTAGAGAGGCTTTCCCACCGCACCCGGGACCTGCTCGAACTCGTCGAACGCTTCGAAGCGGCCAGAGTGGCCCTCCACTCAATCCACGAGCGCCTCGACACTGAAAGCGCCGTGGGCCGGTTCGTCCTTCCGGGGTGTTCCGGTACAGCTTCATAGCAGAACTCTTCCTCTGAGGGTACCCGCCCCCGCGACTCGACGACTCCCCAGCCCAGTGCTTCTCCTAACATTGACAAGAGGGGGTATCAGTGAACAATAATCCTGTTACGAAGTCCAGGGAGAGGTAGAGTAAGGGAGGCATGGATCCCCAAAGGCTGTCGAACATTTTCCTCCTGGCTCCCGCACCCGGGGCCTCTCCCTCCAAGCTCTCGCGATGACGCGTCGACGTTCTTCCGAGACTCACGCCTATGCCTGGATTAAGCGTCAACTCAAGAGATTTGGATTCAATACTCGCAACTCGAATCGAGACCCCCATGGCGAGGTTAACACCCAACACGAGTGCCATGGCCACGACCAACTCAAGCGTGCTCTCGACGGAACTACGCCGGAAAATGTCGTCCGCCTCTCTGCGAGGGAGTTTTGGGTTTTAGAGGCGAAGGCGCATCCTGCAGAACTCTCGCAGGCCCAGTGTGTCGTCTGCGGCACCGAGCTGTTCAGCTCGGAGACCAAGTTCGACTCGGGCACGGGCTGGCCGAGCTACTGGGCTCCGATTTCGCCGGACAGGGTCGAGGCCGAGGAGGATCGGAGCTTCGGGATGCGGCGAACGGAGGTGTTGTGCAGCCGCTGCGGCGCGCACCTGGGGCACGTTTTCGACGATGGCCCGCCGCCGACCGGTCTCCGCTACTGCATCAACTCCGTGGCGCTGAAGCTGATCAACACGTGAAAACAAGCTCGCTGCGGACACGCTCCGCGGACCTCTTCGCCAACATCCCCGAGCATCGCGATTCCTGTTCTCCAGAATGCTTGCCCCCTCGGTATTTCACACGAAACTGCCGGCGATTGGCAATTGGGACGAGGCTCGGATAACGGAGTAACTGGAGCCGGCTGTTGGAGGCGCCGATATGGCGGGAGTTCCTGCGAGACCTCATCTCTTTCGTCTCTCCGTCGTCGTACCTTGCTTCAACGAGGAAGCGGTCATCGAAGAGACCAACCGGCGGCTCCTGGCGGTACTGGGGGCGCAGGAGGATTTCGAACTCGAACTGGTCTACGTCGACGACGGCAGCAGCGACGCGACCGAGACCCTGCTGGCTGACCTGGCCGAGCAGGACGCTCGCATCAATGTGGTCTCCCTGGCGCGCAACTTCGGACATCAACCGGCCATCACGGCGGGAATCGATCATGTTTCGGGAGACGTCGTTGCCGTGATCGACGGTGATCTGCAGGATCCGCCGGAGATCATCTTGCAGATGCTCGGCCTCTGGCGACAAGGATATGACGTGGTCTACGGCGTGCGGCGCGATCGCAAGGAAGGCTTGGTCAGGCGTGCGGCCTACGCCCTCTTCTATCGGCTTCATCGATGGCTTGCCGACATCGATGTTCCGCTCGACAGCGGGGATTTCTCCCTGATGGATCGGCGCGTCATCAAGGTCCTGCGGACGCTGCCCGAGCACAACCGCTTCGTGCGAGGTCTGCGGGCCTGGAGCGGCTTCCGCCAGGTCGGCCTGCCCTACGAGCGACAGGCGAGGGCCGCGGGGATCACGAAATACGGTTGGCCCAAGTTGCTGCGGCTGGCGCTCGACGGCATCATCAACTTCTCGGCTGCACCGCTCACCGGCATCTTCATCCTGGGCGTCTGTGCCTCGGGACTTGCCGCACTTGCCGCCTCAGCCTATCTGGTCGCCTACTTGGCGAGCGTCCCGATCTTCGGGCGCGCTCCGGAGGAGGCCGCCGGCTTCATGACGCTCATTCTGGTGCTGCTCTTCTTCAGCGGCCTCCAACTCATCTGCATCGGTATCCTCGGCGAGTACCTGGGCCGGGTCTATCAGGAGGCCAAGCGCCGCCCTGTCTATGTCGTGAAGGACCTCTGGGGGGTCCGCTTCAAGGAGGAGAGGTAAGATCCGCCAGTACCGAGATAGCGCGCTTCGGTCCAGGCCCTCGCCTGATGACGGCGTGGCGGGTTCCGCGGTGGCCGAACGACCCGTGGCGTCCCTGGACGACTATCGGCTCGGACCGCTTTTTCTTCTCCTGATCGTCACCTTCGGTCTGGCTCTGCTGCTGCCGGGCCTCGGCGGCGGTACGCGTGTTCTCACTTATCACGAGGTGCTGTTCGCCAAGCCAGCGAAGGAAATGCTCACGACGGGGGATTGGATCGTCCCCCGTTTCCAAGGCCTTGCCTGGGAGCACAAGCCGCCGGGCAACGTCTGGCTGCTGGCGCTTTCGATGCTGATCTTCGGCAGCGACGCCGAATGGGTGGTCAGGCTGTCGGCGGTTTTGAGCAGCATCCTCGCCGCGGGCTGCGCCGCTTCGATCGCCGCGCGCTGGTTTGGCCGATTGCCCGGCGTCACCGCCGGCCTCATGACTTTGACCAGCTACTATACGCTTCAGCTTGGGCGCCTCGGCGAGGCGGACATGCCGCTTGTCGCCTCGGTCGCGGTGGCGATGACGCTCTTCTGTCGCTCGGTCGTCGACAGCCCCCTCGGCCGCGACCGACGTTGGTGGCTGCCGCCGCTCTTCTACCTCGTCCTTGCCGGCTCGGCGCTCGTCAAGGTCATCGGTGCGGTGCTCGTCCCGGGGGCCTGCGGCCTCTACATGATGCTGCGACGCGACCGGCAGGCTTTGCGCTTTCTCCTGAATCCCCTAGGGCTACTGGTCTTCGCCACGGGCCTCGTGGCCTGGCCGGTGGCGGCGTATGTACTCTGGCCGGGCGTCGTCGAGCTGTGGGAGACGCACTTGCTGGGGCGCTACACCGGCAAGCTCGGCTCACCCAACCCCTGGTACTTCTACCTCTACATACTGCCCCTCATCGCCTTGCCCTGGACGCCGTGGGCGGCGCTTGCGGGCTATCGTGCCGGGCGGTCCGGGGAATACCCGCGACCCCTCGCCCTGCTGCTCTGCTGCTGGCTCCTTTTCGGGCTCGCCTTCCTTTCGATCAGTCAATGGCGCTGGGCGCATTACGCAGCACCGCTCGTGCCGCCGATCACCATCGCGGCTGCCATCGGCCTGGTGAAGGAGCTCGAGGAGCGTCATCGCAGCGGCAACCCCGCCACTTGGCGCTACCTCACAGCCTGGCTCGCACTTATCGTCGGCGCGGTGGTACTGCTCATGGGCGATAAGCCGTGGCGGTTCTCCGCCGTGGCCGTCCTCGGTGTCGTCGCCGCCGGGCTGGGCCTTGCCTATCACTTCGAAAGGCAGTTGAAGAGCAAGGCTGTGCTGGCCGCTCTCTTTGCGACTGCTTGGCTTGCCATTGTCGTCGAGCTTACTACGATCATGCCCCACTTCGACTCCTACCGCACCTATACGGAACTTGCCAAACGGATCAACGCGCGGCTCGCGTCGGGCGAGGTGTTGCACATGGTGGCGCTGCCGCAGTGGCAGATCACCTACTACCTCGACACGGTAACCCGACCGTCGCGCAGCGTCGCGCAATTGGCCGGGCGACTTTCGACGTCGAGCGTCGACACCGTCCATATCTTGACCCGACGCGCGGAGATCCCCGTCCTCGTCTCCCTGGGTAGCGTGGAGGAGCTCGACACGAACGAGCCGCCTCGACCGAGACAGCCAAAGACGGAGCAGCTCGTCCTGTTGCGATTGACGCGACGCTAGACCTCGTCGTAGTCGAGGTCGGATGGCTCAATCCCCCCTGTATGTGCAGGAGCTGGCGCTGCCGCTTGCTGTGGCGCGGCCTCGGGGCAGGGGCCCGGCGCCCTGCGCTCCGAGAATACCGTTTGGGTTTATTACGCTCTCTCTGCGCTCCCAGGAGTCGGTTCGCTCAACTCCTTTGACATGAGCGCTTAGAAGTCGAATTTCGGTTATCTTGGGGCTACGAAGGGTTGCCAACTAAAAAGAGAAGGAGCAGGGATGCTTCCATCTCGAAAAGAGGTGGCCCAGAGGAGGCTCCTGGTTATGGGCGTAAGAAAGATAAAACGCGATGAAGCTTGACGGGAAAAAGTGGTAGCAAACAGGGGTCTGAGTGCAGTGCATCCTCTTGAATACACTGGTGAAGACCTACCCCTGTATCAGACATTGGACATTGACGGCGGTCGCCCCATTGGCTTGAATCGCCTCGTGGAGCCTCTCAGCCGCGGCGGGAGGCATGGAAATGTACGCGATCAAGCCAAGGAGGAGATCATGATCGGACACGCGTTGCTCACACTTTCTCTCTCGTTGGTCATGGTACTGCCAGCTCTGCCGGCTTGGGCGGCCCAACCAGTCGCCCGGCAGGAGTCGGTGGCTGTCCAGGATGGGACGGTCAACGTCAATAGCG
>JBHICL010000267.1:0-4902 GCA_046759605.1 Alphaproteobacteria bacterium
CTGGACCAGCCGGACGAGGTCGCCATCAACTCGATGCGGCAGGTGGCGGCGCGCGCGGGGGTCCAGCCGGCGACGATGGTGCGGCTGGCCAAGCGGCTCGGCTGCAGCGGCTACGACGACCTCAGAGAGGCGTTTCGCGACCGGCTGCGTCGCCAGCGGTCCCGCTATCGTTCCCGGGCCCGGGAGCTGCAGGTCCGCACCGGTGCGCGAGGGGGCGATGCCGGCCTGGCGCGCCTGGCGGCGGACATGATCTACGCCGATTGCGACAATCTGACGGCAAGCCTGGGTTCCGTGGGCGCCGAGGGCCTTGCCGCCGCGGCGACGACGCTGGCGAACGCGCGTCGGCTCTACCTGGTCGGGCTGCGCAGTCTCTATCCGGCGGCGTTCTATGTGCATTACGCCTGCCGCATGTTCCGCGACGACACGGTGCTCATCGACGGGCGCGGCGGGACGTTCACCGACGACCTGCGTGGGGTCGGCCGCGAGGACGCCATGCTCGTGTTCTCTTTCATGCCGTACTCGCGCGAGGCCGTGCAGGCGGCGTCGTACGCGGCGGAGAGGGGCGCGCGGATCGTGGCGGTCACGGACACCACCGTCTCGCCACTGGCGGAGCTCGCGGAGTGGGTCTTTCCGGTCACCGTGGAAAGTCCCGCGCTTTTCCAGTCGGTCGTTCCGGCGTTGGCGGTCGCGCAGGTTCTGGTCGCGCAGATCCTCGCCCAGGGCGGAAAGGACGCCCTGGCCGCCGTGGCCGAGAGCGAGGAACAGCTGAACCGTTTCGAGGCCTACTGGCCGGACAACCTGGCGCCGCCGAGACCCAGGGCGAGCCGTCGGGACCGGCGACGGAACGTCGGATGAGCGCGGCCGACACCAGCCATGTCTTTCATCGCTTTCCGGGGGTCGGACTGCCGGTTGCCCGGCGCGGGGAGGGCGTCTACGTGTTCGATGCAACGGGCCAGCGCTACCTCGATGCCTCCGGCGGGGCCGCGGTGTCGTGCCTCGGACACAGCGATCCCGACGTCATCCAGGCGATGAAGGACCAGCTCGACCGAATCCCCTACGCGCACACGGCATTCTTCACCACCGATGTCCTCGAGGAGCTGGCCGATGTGCTGGTCGGTGCGGCGCCCCGGGGGCTCACGCGCGTCTACTTCACATCCGGCGGCTCGGAGGCGATCGAGGCGGCGCTCAAGATGGCGCGACAGTACTTCGTCGAGATCGGCCAGCCGCAACGACGGCACTTCATTGCTCGCCGCCAGAGCTACCATGGCAATACGCTGGGGGCTCTGGCCGTCGGCGGAAACCCGGCGCGACGGGCGGCGTTTACCGATATTCTCATCGAAACCCACCACACCTCGCCCTGCTATTACTACCGCTATCGCCTGGAGGGCGAAGGCGAGGACGCAATGGCGCAACGGCTCGCGGAGGAGCTCGAGGCAAAGATTCTCGAGCTCGGGGAGAGCTCGGTCATTGCTTTCGTCGCGGAGACCGTTGTCGGCGCCACCTCAGGCGCCGTTCCGCCGGTTCCCGGCTATTTCAAGCTGATACGGGAGGTCTGCGACCGCTATGGCGTGCTCCTGATTCTGGACGAGGTCATGTGCGGCATGGGCCGCACAGGCACGCTCTATGCCTCGGAGCAGGAGGGTATGCGGCCGGATCTGATCGTCTTCGCCAAGGGCCTCGGCGCCGGCTATCAGCCGATCGGCGCCGCCCTGGTCTCGGAGGAGATCTACCAGGCATTCCTGGACGGCTCCGGGTCATTCCAGCACGGCCATACGTTCATGGGCCATGCAACCGCCGTCGCCGCCGCGCTCGCGGTTCAGCGCAAGCTGCAACGGCCGGAGATGATGGCCGAGGTGAGGCGCCTGGGCGAAGCGTTGGGCGAGCGTCTCGACGAGCGTTTCGGCAATCATCATCACGTCGGCGATATACGCGGCCGGGGCCTCTTCCGCGCCATCGAGCTCGTGGCCGACCGATCGACGGGAGCGCCGTTCGACCCCGAGACGAGGCTCCACGCGAGGGTCAAGCGCGAGGCCATGGCGCGGCGGCTCATCTGCTATCCGGGCGGCGGGACCATCGACGGCCGCGCCGGCGACCACGTTCTCTTGGCGCCGCCGTTCATCGTCACGGATTCCCAGATCGGGGAGATCGTGGAGACGCTCGGCGCCGCCGTGGACGCGGCCATAGTGGAGGGCCGGCGATGAGTGTGCCGGCGCCGGAGTGGCAGCCGCTCATCGTCGGCGTGGCGCCCACCGGCGCCCGGCGGACCAAGACCGACCATCCAGGTCTGCCCACGACACCGGCGGAGCTGGCGGCGACCGCCGGGAGTTGTCGGGAGGCCGGGGCGGCCCTCATCCACCTCCATGTCCGCGACGGGGCGGGCCGGCACACCCTCGACGCGGACACCTACCGACAGGCGATCGAGGCCGTGCGCGAGCGCGTGGGCGACGATCTGGTCGTGCAGGTGACCAGCGAGGCCGCCGGCGTCTACACGGCCCCCGATCAGATGGCGATGGTGCGGCGGCTCCGGCCCGAGGCGGTGTCGCTGGCGCTTGGCGAGATCGTACCCAAGGACGATGACGTGGGGGCTGCGGGCGAGTTTCTCGACTGGCTCACGGCCGAGGGAATACTGCCCCAATACATCCTCTACACGCCTGGGGATGTGCGCCGCTTCGCCGCTTTATGCGAAGGTGGAACGATCCCTGCCCGCGGCCGAAACGTTCTTTTTGTGTTGGGGCGTTACGCTGCGCGAGAGCACTCGAGCCCGACCGATCTGCTGCCGTTCCTTGCCGTCCGGCCGGACGAGCTCGAGCTTGCCACCTGGAGCGTTTGCGCCTTCGGGCGGCACGAGGGCGCCTGTGCCTTGACCGCCGCGGCACTTGGTGGCCATGCTCGCGTCGGATTCGAGAACAACCTCTACCTGGCAGACGGTTCGATCGCGCCGGACAATTCGGCCCTCGTCCGGCAGGTCTGCGCAGGAGCCGCTTTCGTTGGACGAGCGGTTGCCAGCGCGGCCGATGCGCGGCGCGCGTTCGGCGCCGGGGAGTAAGGGGTGAGATGGATGGTTTGGAGCACGAAAGCCCGCGTTGGCGCCATTCTGGTTCTCGTTCTCGCGCTCGTTATCCCGCCGCTTGCGGTTTATCTGACGCTTCGGCCCCGGCTGGCGACAGGCCCCGCGGAGGCTGTTGGCGGGACCGCTTCGCGGCCGGTCGCTCAGCCCTATTTCACGGTGGTCGGCACCGGGGGCGTAACCGGCGTCTACTATCCCGCCGGCGGCGCGATCTGTCGCCTGGTCAATCGCAACCGCAAGGAACATGGCATTCGCTGCTCGGTCGAGTCCACCGGCGGCTCGATCTACAACATCGAGGCCATTCGCGGCGGCGAGCTCGACTTCGGCCTGGTTCAGTCCGACTGGCAGTTCCACGCCTACAACGGCAGCTCGAGGTTCGAGGAACCCGGACCGTTCGGGGAGCTCAGGGCGCTGTTCTCGTTGCATGCCGAGCCGTTCACGGTGCTCGCCCGCGCCGATTCCGACATCGGCTCTTTTCAGGACCTGAAGGGCAAGCGGGTCAACATCGGGAACGTGGGTTCCGGCCAACGGGCGACCATGGAGGTCGTGATGGAGGAGCTGGACTGGACGACGAGCGACTTTGCGTCGGCCACCGAGCTCAAGTCGGCCGAACAGGCGCAGGCCTTGTGCGACGATCAAATCGATGCCGTCGTGTTCACCGTGGGTCATCCGAGCGGCGCAATACTCGAGGCGGTCGACGAATGCGGCGCCGTGCTGATCCCGGTTACCGGGGTCGAGATCGACCGTCTGGTGGCCGAGAATTCGTACTACATGGAAGTCGAGATTCCGGGTGGGCTGTACGCCGGCAATCCGCGGTCCATTCCGACCTTCGGCGTTGGCGCGACAGTGGTGACGTCGGCGACGGTGCCGGAGGATGTGGTGTACGAAATCGTGAAGGCGGTGTTCGAGGATTTCGAGCAGTTCACGTCGCTGCACCCGGCGTTCATGGGTCTTTCGCCGGAGAGGATGGTAAGGTACGGCCTCAGCGCACCATTGCACGAGGGGGCGCTGAGGTACTATCAAGAGCGCGGATGGCTCTAGGTGGAGGAAATGCACGGTTTCCTCGGGCTCGTGTCGGGTTCGCAAACGAAGCCGTCACGGCCGGGGTTGAAGCAGGGCCGAGGCTGGAGCCCGCTCTGTCGCGTTGCCGGCCGGTTGCTGGCATAATGCCGGTAGCTAGGTCGAACGCGTACCGAGACGAAAAACGACTGAGGAGGAAGAGCTGTGGAAATTAGCAAAAAACTAGGCCTAGGCGTCGCGGCGGCGGGGGTTGCCCTTGCGGCGACTTTGCTCCCGTCCGGCGACGCGTCCGCTCAGGAGCGGAGGTTCATCGCAATAGGCACGGGTGGTCCCACGGGGGTGTACTTCGTCGTCGGCAACTCCGTCTGCCGTATGGTCCACAAGGAGGCTGCCGAGGGCCGCAAGGAGGGCCGTAAGCACGGCATCCGCTGTTCGGCGCCGTCGACGGCGGGCTCCACCTACAACATCGGCCAGATCACCGAGGGCGAGCTGGACTTCGGCGTCGCACAGTCCGACTGGCAGTTCCATTCGTTCAACGGCAGCGCGCCGGACAAGGTGGAGCACAACCCGAACCTGCGGGCGGTGTTCTCGGTGCATCCGGAGCCGTACCACATCATCGTCGGCAAGGACTCGGGTATCGAATCCTGGCAGGACCTCAAGGGCAAGCGGTTCAACATCGGCAACCCGGGCTCGGGGCAGCGCGGCACCACCGAGGTGCTCATGAACCGCTACGGGTTCAGCACCGATGACTTCGAGCTTGCCACCGAGCTCACCTCGACCGAGCAGTCGAAGGCGCTGTGCGACGGCAAGATCGA
>JBHICL010000268.1:0-4881 GCA_046759605.1 Alphaproteobacteria bacterium
GGACAGGAGCTCCAGGATCCCGTACTCTTTCCCGGTCAGGTGAACCGGCTTGCCGTTGACCTCGACCGTGCGGGCGTCGAGGTTCACCGTGAGCTTGCCCGTCTGGATGATGCTGTCCGAATGCCCTTGCGACCGTCGGACGATCGCCTGCAGCCGGGCGATGAGCTCCCGTTTGTCGAAGGGCTTCGTCAGGTAGTCATCGGCCCCGATCCCAAGACCCTTGATCTTGTGATCGGATTCGCTCAGACCCGAGAGGATCAGGATCGGCGTCGCGACCCGCGCGGCGCGCAGGCGGCGCACCACCTCGTAACCGTCGATGTCCGGCAGCATCAGGTCCAGGACAATGATGTCATAGTCATACAGCTTGCCGATTTCCAGACCGTCCTCGCCGAGGTCGGTGGTGTCGCAGACGTACCCTTCGGATTTGAGCATCATCTGGATGCTTTGAGCGGTCGCGGAATCGTCCTCAACCAGCAAGATCCGCATTGTTCGATCTCCGACTTTCCCTGGGATCGTCTTCGCGCGATCACACAGTCTTAACGTAGGTTAATAAACTACATCAGCAATGGTTAACAAATTGTTGTCGCCGGGCAAGAGTCAGAAGTGTGTCATTGGCTTTACTGAACCTTAAATGCTGAGCCTCAGCATAGGACCCGAGTTTCCCCGGGGAGCCCTCCACCAAGATCTCGAAGACCCAGGACACTGTGCGTTACAGACATCTCCTTGCTGAGGTCGAGCGAATTCAGAGCCACCGGCTCTTTGGCCGCGTGACGGCGATCCTCGGCATGATGGTCGAGGTGGGTGGCGTGGAGCGCAGCCTGTCGGTCGGGGGCCGCTGCGACATTCGGACCCGCAACGGTAGCGCCGTTCCATGCGAGGTGGTCGGCTTCCGCAGCGACCGGGCGTTGCTCCTTCCATTCGGCTCCCTCGATGGGGTCGGCATCGGCTGCGAGGCGGAGGTGGGGCCGACTCTTCCCGTCGTCTATCCGGACGAGACCTGGCTCGGCCGGGTTGTCAACGCGTTGGGTGAGCCGCTCGACGGCGGGCCGCCCCTGACCGTCGGAACGTGCGCCTGCCCGCTCCGCAACAAGCCTCCCGGCGCGCATCAGAGGAGGCGGGTGGGGGACAAGCTCGACCTCGGGGTTCGGGCCATCAACACGTTCCTGACCTGCTGCCAGGGACAGCGCATGGGTATCTTCGCCGGCTCCGGGGTTGGAAAGTCGGTGCTGCTGTCCATGATGGCGCGTCATACGCGTTCAGACGTGTCAGTGATCGGTCTCATCGGGGAGAGGGGCCGCGAGGTGCAGGAATTCATAGAGGACGATCTGGGTCCGGAGGGGCTCAAGCGAAGCGTGGTGGTCGTGGCGACCTCCGACGAACCACCCCTGCTGCGGCGCCAGGCCGCCTATCTCACGCTCACAATTTCTGAATACTTTCGCGATCGCGGCCGCGACGTGCTGTGTCTCATGGACAGCATCACCCGGTTCGCCACCGCCCAGCGCGAGATAGGACTGTCTGCCGGCGAACCGCCGGCCAGCAAGGGCTATACGCCTACCGTGTTTGCCGAGTTGCCAAAGCTCCTTGAGCGCGCCGGACCCGGGATGCCGGGTACCGGCAGCATCACGGGGATGTTCACCGTCCTGGTCGAAGGCGACGACCACAACGAGCCGGTGGCCGATGCGGTCCGTAGCATCCTCGACGGCCACATCGTACTCGACCGGGCGATCGCCGAACGAGGCCGGTATCCCGCGGTCAACGTTCTCCGCTCCATATCCCGAACCTTGCCTGACTGCAACAGCGAAGCCGAGAACGCACTGGTTTTGCGCGCTCGCGGCTTGCTGGCCCAGTACCAGGACATGGCGGAGATGATACGGCTTGGCGCTTACCGCAAAGGAACCGAACCTGCGGTGGATGAGGCCATTCGCTACTACCCCGCGCTGGAGGATCTCTTGAGCCAAAGGAAGGACGAACCGAGTTCGCTGGAGGCAGGCTATCGACAGCTTGCCGAAATCTTCAATGGTCACGTACCCGTCGACGCCGATCAGGGCACGTCCGAGGTCAGCAATTCTAATGTAACATCTTAGATAACTTAACTTATCACCATGAAAAGACTAGATAATGTAATTAGAGCTCATAAGTGGAGCTTGGACGGGAAGCGGCGTGCGCTGGCCGAGCTGGAGCGGCTCGAGGAGAGCCTCACCGCCGAGCTCGCCCGTCTGACCGCGGAGATACGCTCGGAACAGAAGATCGCCGGGCAGTCGCGGGACGCGAGCTTCGCCTATGGGGCTTATGCGGCCGCGGCAATCGCCCGGCGCGAAAAGCTCGTCGAGTCGATCACCTCGGTGCAGGAGCAGACAGAGCTGACGCGGGAGGAGGTGGCCACCGCATACGCCGAGCTGAAGCGCTTCGAACTCGTGCAGGCGGACAGAACGCGGCGCGTCCAGGAACGCTTGGCCCGCCTGGATCAGGCGGCGTTGGATGATATCGCGCTCGGCCCTTACCGGCGTCGGTTCGCCGACCGAGGCTAATCTAGACGACCAGTCCTACCCCGTGCCCTTCGAGGCGCTCGAGGGGAGCGACGGCAAGCTCTCCGCTCACATCGAAGCTGATACCGCCGGCAAGGTTCGCGTCGGCTCCGGCACGGGTGAATATTTCGCGAATATCTTCACGCATTGGACCCGGAAGGGCGGTCGTGGTTCGGATGACCAGATCGAAACGGTTGTTGCGGAGCAGGCCGTCGAGCTGAACCAGCCCCAAGCGGCTAAGCTCCGCCTCGAGTACGAACCTCTTGCCACCTTCGTCCCGCCCGGCAGTCCGGTTCCCGTCGCCGCGCTGGCGCAGGTAGAGCTTCAGCTGCTGGAGAACCCCTTCGTGGAGAAACGGCAGTAGGACAACGCGCCACTCGCCGGAAATCGATTCCCCCGCGATCCGCGCCAGACGAGCGAAATCCTCGCCCAACGTCTCCAGCAACCCGGGTCGCCCGGCCTCTTCGAGCAGCCGCGTGAGCGAACCGCCGAACCAATCCTTAATGCGCCCGCCGAACAGAGCCGTCATGAAGAAGACAATCTGGGCCGTTAGTCGAGGGCCGGGCTGTGGCACGACAGTGGTCAAGAACTGTCGCGCGACCGCGTGGTCGGCTTCCTTGACCGCCTCGATGGCCTTCTCGAGCGCCGGCCACTCGCCTCCGAGCGCGGTGAGCACCGCGGCGTGACGGCCGGCTGGAACCACGGGCGTGGGTTGGTCGGGAGCAGCCAGGAGTTGGAGCACGACCCGTGTGCCGATCTCGGTTTGGGCGATGCCCGAGAGCGTTATCGCCTGCGAAGGTGTCTCGATCACGACCGAGCCGGTGCTATGGGACGCCACGACCGTACCGACGAACGAGGCGGGCGGAAGGGGCCGGGTCGCGGAAGCCGTTGGAGGCTGCACGGACATGACACGGACGCCGACCGGGCGTCCCTTTGCGCCGGCCTCCGACGCCGTGGTAGCTCCGGGCCCCGGCGGTCTGAGCCGCGTCGGGTCATGCTTCCTGGTGGAGGTCTGGTTGTCGGCGGACGAGATCCTGGCCTCGAGTATCGCGCCCGCTCTGAGAGGCTCCAGGCTGCGATCAGGCGACGTTGAAACCCGTGGCTCTCCCCGCGCGGCGTCCTGGCGGTGGAACTCGCCCCCGCCAAGGACCTGGAGCGCAAGCCGAGCTTTATTTTTCGACGTGACCAGTAGCTCGAGGATGGTGCCGGCGGGCGGTCGCGGCGACAGCGCCAGGACGAGGCGTCCGAGATCCGTGTCCGCTATCAGGCGGCCGTCCGGCATCAGCCTGGCGATGGTGGCATGCACGACATCGCCCGTCGTCAGGGTGGCTAGATTCGGGGGCGGATTCGGGACCACGACCGTGCCGCCGGAGCTGCTGCTTCCCGATCCGGCGGCGGCGCCTGCCAGGCCGCGGATCCGCGTCGCGGCTTGGGTGACGCTGGGACCAACCGGCTCGCTCATCGATGCGCTCCCATTGCCATTGCGCCTACGACAAGTTAGTCGCTATCGCCATCACGTCCGTCGCCGCGTCGCAATTGGGTGACCGCGTCAGGACAGGGACTTGCGCCTTGATGGCGTGCCGGACGCTGCGGTCGCTCCGGACCGTGCCCACAAGCGGCGGCGATACCCTGAGAAAGTTTTCGCATGCCAGCCGTACCGTCTCGTAGGTCCGTCGACCGGCTTCGTGGCTCCGCGCCTGGTTGACCAATATTCGGATGTCCACCTGAGGGTTGCGAAGGACCATCAGCTTGATGAAAGCATAGGCATCCGTGATTGCCGTGGGATCATCGGTCGTCACCACCACGATCATGTCCGCGCGACCAGCAAGAGACCTGACCGTTTGGTCGATGCCCGCGCCCAGATCGACGATCACGCGCTCGTAGTCCTCCATGAGCTCCGACAGCTCGTCCAGGAGAACGCCGAGCAGGTGCGCCGGTATCGTTGCCAGGCTGCCCGATCCCGATCGGCCGGCGATGATCTCAAAGCCCGCGGTCTTGCATTCGAGGACGATATCCACGAGCCGGGCCCTGTTGGCGACGACTTCACTCAGATCGCGCGTTGGCATCAAGCCGAGCTGAACATCGACATTGGCGAGCCCCAGATCACCGTCGAAGAGCAACGTGCGGTGTCCTCTACGGGCCAGCGCATCGGCCAGGGTTATGGACAGCCAGGTCTTCCCCACGCCGCCCTTGCCGGAAGCAAGCGCGATCGTCCGTCGGCGGCTCGGCCGGCTGGATGTCTCCGCGGCTGGAAGTTGTCTCGACGTGGCAAGGTCATGCATGCCGCTCATACCTTCATAGGGGGTTCGAAGTGGTCCGGGTTCCATTCGCGGAAATCAGCAGCCCCGCAAGGGCG
>JBHICL010000269.1:0-4875 GCA_046759605.1 Alphaproteobacteria bacterium
CCAGCGTCGCCGCCCCCAACGGTGGTCCGCTTGCCGTGTGCGTTACATCCCCTGCTTGGCCGGGAAGGTCGCGCTCTGGAGGTTCGGGCACTCGTCCCTGCCGAGCTCCTCGACGGATCGGCATCCACCGCGCCCGGTGGTCAGCTGATCGGCGAGCGCTTCCATGTTCACCGGACCGTGGGTCCGCACGACCGCGTGGACCTCGGCACCCATCGCATCCGTAAGGGCCGGCCCCCACAAGACCTGCCCCGGCGCGCCGTCCGTGGACAGCCGCGCCCGGAAGTGCGCCAGACCGTCCTCGCCGACGATTGCGCCATCGGCCCACAGCACCGAGTTGCCGACCGCGGGGTCCGCGTCTGCGTTCTTGGGCAAGTCGTCGGAGCCGCACGGATCGCTGCAAGCGGCGGGGTTGTTGTAGATGACCCACCACAGCGTGTAGGCGCCCGGCTCGAGCCCCGACGTCTCGACCGATACTTCGATGCTGTCATCCGAGCGCAAGAGCCAGGCCGCGCCCACGACCTCCTTGCTGGACATGGTCTTGACATCGGCCGCGTCGAACTCGCCCGCTCCGGAAGCAGAGACCGCCATGACCGCGATGGCCGCGCCGGCCAGTGAAAAGAGAATCTTTTGCCTGATCATTTTTCTTGTTGTCTCCCTGGGTCCTGTTTGTTCCGCGGTCCGTCGGCAAGGACCGCTGCGCGCGCGTGGTCCGGGCTGCTCGAATCGGTGAGGCAATGGGGCAAGAAGCCCTTGTGGGCTGGCTCCGCTGTGGCTTCTCCGAGCAGCGGTCGGAGGTGCCGCGAACTCTATTTGCATATACAACGGCTGTCAAGAATACGCCGCTATTCCGGGACCCGGCATGGCCGCATGGACCGGATCCCCGGCGGCTTGTCGCGGTGAGATGCTGTCGATACAGGTCCTGGTCAGGCGATCGCCGAAAAGGAGCCCAACTCCTGCCCGCGCGTCACAACCTCGGCTCCCGGCGCCCTTGCGACCCTCCGCCGGCCTGCCTGACGAGCCGCGGCTCCGTGCCGGCCGGCGGGTCGGCGACCAGCCGCTCGATACCCGCCGAACTGCCGATTATGCGCTGCATCCACTCCAACGTTTCGCTCTGGTGCTCCAGCTCGTCGCGAATCTGCCGCAGGTGCGACTTGGTCCCGACGGTCGCAAACAGCAGGAAAAGCAGCAAAAGCGCTATGAGCACCATCAGCGCCGTGAGCAGGATGAGGAGAGTTTCCATCCGATCTCCAGCTCCTCGATCAGACACCCGCCGGCGTCACCGCCGGGTGGGCAACAAATGCGCCTCGGGCCTGGTGTGAATCCGGTCGGGCTTGGTGGAGCCGAGGGGAATCGAACCCCTGACCTCGACATTGCGAACGTCGCGCTCTCCCAACTGAGCTACGGCCCCGCTTCAGCCCATAAGTTACTGAATTACACCAGGCTCATTCGATACCCAAGACCTCCGAGCATGCCAGTGAGGGCGCGAGTTCTCTCACTTTGCCTGGTGGCTGTTCATCGCTGCGCAACATGGGCAGCGCTCTATGCCATACAAGATTGTCGCCGGCAAGTCCCACCACCTCTGTGAAGGAAAATGCGCCGAATTGTACACGACCCGCAGCAACGGCCTCGAGGTGACTGGTGCAGAGCCGGCCTGGACACTTTCCAGCGCGCCTGACGGCAACTCGTGCCGCCAGTCACCAGATTACAGACTGGACTTACGCCTGACGCGACGTGAGAGATGAAACCCTGCGCGGAGCGGGGCTACGAGCCTGTGCCTGGTGTATGAGGCGGGGCATGCACGACTAACGCGGGGGTTCAGGGCGCTTGTCCCAGCCGCGCGAGCCGGAACCACCGGTCGGCTTGTCATGCGTTCTCCCGCGCGGCTGCGACAGCATTACGAGCGCCAGCCCGCACACACCCAAGACCATCCAGGCGGGCCATGAGAACAGCGCAACAATGAGCGGCTCCCAATCGCCCGCCATCACGGGCTGAACAAGCCGGCGGTTCAAGCGATAGAGCTGGTGCGCCAGCTCGCCGCTCGTGAAAATGCTGCTCCTCGCCCAAGAAATGAAGTCCCACAGAGCCGTAACGAGCGCCGCGAGCAGCAGCAACTGCCCCGTTGTGCGTCCCACTCGACGCGCGGTTATCCAGTCCGAGAGCGACAACACGTTGCCTGGCCAGAAGCGACGAGACTCCCAAGATCCGAGCGATGCGATGCTATCCCGGCCTTCGTTAACCATCCGCTAACATGAACACAGAACTGCCAGCCCGAGCGGTTTCCGGATTGAGAGTACGGACTCGGATGCCGGCGAATCTTGGTTCAGACCGAAATATCTCTATAAGCAGACAGCATATTGGACCGGAAATTCTTGCCAACTTCCATTGATGCGGGCCGTATTACATCTGCCAAATGATATATCCCGAGTGCGTTCGGAGAAGTGCTTACCTGGATGGAAATAACCGGCATTGATTGAACGTTCTTATTGAGCAGGGATGCTTGAAACTCGGAGAAGTTCCATGAGTCAAGCCGCAAACATTGCCCCTTTACTCCAACAAAGTCTTCTTTGCGCTCGCCGAACATCGTTTGGTCGTTGGTGCACAACAAATCGTGTCGCGAAGTTGATCCATGCTGCGTTTTGGGCTTGGTCTTTCATGGTGCTTTGGGCTTGGTTTGCCACCGAAGCGACGGTGTTTCTTGCCGGGCGGGTCTGAACTTCGCAACTGGCATTTCCTTTGGCATATGCAGCTTGGGTCGACTGGGTCTCCCAGGTGGTAGATATCTCGAAGTATCAAGTTCATGCATACGTTAGAGCGAGGATTCATATGATGCTGAAGTGTATTGCTCCCTTCCAAGACGTGCTTCGTCGCCTCGTCCATGAGCGCGGCGGGATTGCGATGGTCGAGTTTGCTTTTCTCGCACCCTTCGTGCTCTTGCTCACCATCGGCGCGTTCGAGGTGTCCATGACCGTCGCGGTTCGGGCCTTGCTCGACGGCGGCACGCGCGAAGCGGCCAGATGGGGCATCACCGGCGAGGAGCTTGCCGGAAAGACCCGGGATCAGCGCATTCGCGAGATCATCGGTGAGAACACCCATGGTCTCGTGTCCCTGCCCTCGGTGAACGTTTCCTTGCGGGCGTACGAGACCTACGCCGAGCTGCTCGTGGCTGAGGGGAAGTGCAGCAACGTCCCGGGTTGCCAGAGCTACTCGGCCGATGTTGACACCGACGGACTTCCAGGCGAGCCGGGACCGGGCGGCTCGGAAGAGGTCGTCGTCTACGAGGTGAACTACCAACAGCCGGTTATTACGCCGTTGATGAAGTACGCCTTCGGCATCGATCGAATCCCTCACAACATCGAGGTCGTGGTGCAGAACGAGCCGTTCTGACGGCGTCGAACAGGAGCATTCGAGGTTTCACGATGATACTCGCACGGATCTTGAAAACATTGCGGCACCCCCGGCGACTGTCGACCGGCGAGGGCGGCAACGTTGCCGTGGAGACGGCGCTCGTGGCGCCCCTCCTGGGCTTGCTGATGCTCGGCGTCGTCGACGTCGTGCTCCTTGTGATCACCGCCAACAAGCTCGGCCGGGTCACCTCTCAGACCGCGGATCTCGTGGCACGACAGGATTCCGTCAAGGACAGTTTCGGGATCAACGACGCCAACGAGCTCGGGGTCTTCTTCCTGGCGGCAAACGAGATTGCCGAGCCGCTGTCACTCCAGGGGGCCGGGCGGGTGATCATCACGTCGGTTGCCGATCTCGACGGCACCGGTCCCCGCATCCAGTGGCAGAGGACGGGAAACTACAAGCTCCAAGCGCAAAGCACGTTGGGCGCCGAAGGTGACCTGGCGAACATGCCGAAAGGCTTTCTGGTTCGCCGAGACGAGAACGCCATCTTTGCCGAGGTCTTCTACGAATACAGGCCGTGGACGCTCGTCGGCGGATTTCTTTCCAAGTCGAACGTTTTTTCGACGCGCGTGCATCGAATTGCCGTCTTGCGTCCGCGGATCGGCTCGCTCGCGACCCTGAATTAGCACGGGGATTTTCACGATGTTCGGGAATAGCAAGACCAGGTTTACGCTGAAGAGCTTCCGTGCGGGCAGGCTATTGCGGCGCCTCGCGCACGATCGTCGCGCCGGCGTCGCCATGGCGCTGGGTCTCACCGTGATACCCCTCGTGGGCACCGTTGGTCTGAGCGTCGACTTCTCACGTGCCTATCTCGTCAAGTCGCGTCTGTCACACGCCATCGACGCCGCAGCTCTCGCCGGCGGCAGTAACGTGGACGCGGCTACGCTCGACGCCGACATTCGCATGTATTTCGATGCGAACTACACGCCGGGTTTCATGGGTTCGTACATCTCGGACTTCAAGAGCCAGCTGGGGTCGGACAAAGAAACGGTTTTGGTCGAGGCGACGGCCCAGGTGCCCACGACGTTCTCGCGCGTCCTGGGCTTCAATTACATTTCGGTCCACGCCGCCAACATGGCGCGGCTCTCCGTACGCGGCATGGAGTTGGTCCTGGTCATGGACAACACCGGGTCCATGCGCAGCGGCGGCAAGATGATGGAGATGAAGCTTGCGGCGAAAGAATTGATCGACATCTTGTATGGCGGCCGGGAAACCGTGAACAAATTCTATGTCGGCCTGGTCCCTTACGCGGCGACGGTGAACATTGGAAACTGGCGCACGGGTTGGCTCGATGATTTCGATCCGCCCGACTACACGCCCACCGTGTGGAAGGGGTGCGTCGAGGCCCGGAACGCTCCTTTCGATCAGGACGACACGCCTCCGACGGTCGAAGACTTTGAGGAACATTTCTGGGAGACCACGATCAACGACTACGCGGCCGAGCGCGCCGCCAACGGATGGATCGGCGAC
>JBHICL010000270.1:0-4867 GCA_046759605.1 Alphaproteobacteria bacterium
GTCTCCCCTCGGTCGATTTCGAACGAGATGCCCCGCACCGCGTGAACCTCGGCGCCGGGTGTGTCGAACGAGACAGAGAGGTCGCGAACTTGTAAGAGTGGGCCCACGCTCACCGAACCGTCTTCCGAGGATCGAAGGCGTCTCGCACCGCCTCGCCGATGAAGATGAGCAGGCTCAGCATGACCGCGAGGACGAGGAACCCGGTGATGCCCAGCCACGGCGCCTGGAGGTTGGCCTTGCCCTGGGCGAGGATCTCGCCGAGCGACGGCGAGCCCGGTGGCAGGCCGAAGCCCAGGAAGTCGAGCGAGGTCAGCGTGGTGATCGAGCCGTTCAGGATGAACGGCAGGAAGGTGAGCGTCGCCACCATGGCATTGGGCAGGACGTGTTTGACCATGATGAGGGTATGCCCCACGCCGAGAGCGCGCGCGGCGCGCACGTAGTCGAAATTGCGGGCCCGCAGGAACTCGGCGCGCACCACACCGACGAAACCCATCCAGCTGAACAGCAGCAGGACCCCAAGCAACCACCAGAAGTTGGGCTCGACCACGCTGGCGAGGATGATCAGGAGATACAACCTCGGCATACCGGCCCAAATCTCGATAAAACGCTGAAACAAGAGATCCAGCCAGCCACCGAAATAGCCCTGCACCCCGCCGGCGGCCACGCCGATGACAGCGCTTACGATGGTCAGCGTAAAGCCAAAGAGCACCGATATACGGAACCCGTAGATCACCCGCGCTACCACATCACGCGCCTGATCGTCAGTGCCCAGCCAATGTCCGGCATCCGGTGGCGAAGGTGCCGGTACCGGCAGGTCCCAGGCCACGGTGCGGTGGTTGTAGCGCACAATCGGCCAGATCATCCAGCCGTCTTCATTGATCAGCTGTGCAGCGAAAGGATCGCGGTAATCCGCCTCGGTTGGAAACTCGCCGCCGAAGGTCGTTTCCGGATAGGCTTGGAAGATCGGCATGTAGAGATCGCCTTTGTAGTACAGCAGGAACGGCTTGTCGTTGGCGACGAACTCTGCAAACAGCGTGATCGTGAAAAGTACAAGAAACATCCACAGCGACCAGTAGCCGCGCTTGTTGGCGCGGAAGTTGTGCAGCCGTCTTTGCGTAATCGGCGAGATTTTCATTCCGAGGAAGGTATCCCGCTGTTCAGCGTTGTCTTTCCGGGCATCAGTCATCCTCACACCTCGCGTGCCTCAAAATCGATGCGCGGATCAACCACGGTGTACGTCAGATCGCCGATCAAGTTCATCAACAGCCCGAGTAGCGAAAAGAAATAAAGCGTGCCAAACATGAGTGGGTAGTCGCGGTTGAAAGCCGCCTCGAAACCCAGCAACCCGAGACCATCGAGTGAAAAGATGATCTCGATCAGCACGGATCCAGTAAACAGGATGCTCACAAAGGCAGCCGGGAAGCCCGCGATCACGATGAGCATCGAGTTGCGGAACACGTGACCGTACAGCACCCGGCGTTTGGACACTCCCTTGGCCTTGGCCGTGAGCACGTATTGCTGTTGCAGCTGATCGAGGAAGGAGTTCTTGGTGAGCAGCGTGAGCGTCGCAAACCCGCCGATCACCATGGAGATAACGGGCAAGGTTATATGCCAGAAATAATCAGCAACACAAGCGGGCGTGGTAACGCACCCGACAAAACCGAGATGGAGAAATCCCTCTGAGAGCAGCCCCCGTAATGGGAACCAGTCGAGGTAACTGCCCCCTGCGAACACGACCAACAGAAACACGGCAAACAGGAAGCTTGGGATGGCCGTTCCGATGACCAACCCGAAACTGGTCCAGATGTCGATGCGGCTGCCCTCACGCACCGCCTTGGCGATCCCGAGTGGAATCGAAATCAGATACACCAGCAGCGTCGTCCAGACACCAAGCGAGATCGACACCGGCATCTTATCCAACACCAGATCCACCACCGAGCGGTCGCGGAAGAAACTCTCGCCGAAGTCAAAGACAAGATAATTGCGCATCATTTGCAAGAAGCGCTCATACAGCGGCTTATCGAAGCCGAAGCGCTTTTCGAGCTCGGCGATGAACTCGGGATCCAATCCCTGCGCGCCCCGATAGCGGCTCGTGCTCCCAGAAACGTCGCCGGACCTCGTCGTCCTCAGGGTCTCGCCCGTGCCCGCGCGGGTGATCCTCTCGGTCATGGCCGTGCCTTCGCCGGTAAGCTCCGCGATCGCCTGCTCCACCGGACCGCCGGGCGCCAATTGGATGACAACGAAGTTGAACAACATGATGCCCAACAACGTCGGGATCATGAGTAGCAGGCGCCTGATGATGTAGGCGGTCATCGTGCACACTACCTCAGGTATGCGAGCCTTGCATCACGCGGCGTAACACGAAGAATCCGGCAAGCCCAACCCCCGCCACTATCGCGAGCGTCATTCCGATTCCCCGGGTGCTTCCTTGGCTTGCGTCGACAATCTCCGGCTGCTCGCGACGCGCCGCTTCCAAGCGCGCGGCTTTGACGGGATCGAACCACCAGTAGTCAATCGCGGTCCCGTTCTTTGTCGTCACCGCAGGCCGGGCGAACTTGTCCCAGTAAAGCAGGCGCTGTTCTCGTGAGTGCCAGTTGGGTATCACGTAGTGCCCTTGTAACAATACCCGGTCGAGTGCCCGCGTGCGCGTAACGAGGCTCTCACGATCAGGCGCGGTGATGACAAGCTCGATCAGCTCGTCGACGACCGGATCTTTTATTCCGGCGTAATTACGTGCGGCCGGAGAATCGGCGGCGGCGCTGCTCCAGAAACTGCGCTGCTCGTTACCGGGCGATTCCGACTGGGGCCAAACATTGACAAACATATCGAACTCGAAGCTGCGCAACCGGTTGATATATTGTGATTGATCCACCAGGCGAACGCGTGCGTCGATGCCGAGGCGTTTCAAGTTACGCACGTAAGGCAGCACAATGCGCTCGAACGCGGCGCTGACCAGCAGTATCTCGAACTGAAGTGGTTGTCCCGTTTCCACGTTGACGAGCTGCATGTCCCGCACCTGCCAGCCGGCCTCCTCCAGAAGCCTGAACGCCTCGCGCAGGTTCGCCCGCGGCCAGCCGCTGCCGTCGGTAGCGGGTGCCTCATAGACGGTCGTAAAAACCTCATCCGGTACGCGTCCCCGATAGCGCTCCAGGATCGCGAGCTCCTCGCCCTGGGGCACGCCGGTGGCAGCGAGTTCCGAATTTGAGAAGTAGCTTTGCGTGCGCGTGTACTGGCCGAAGAATAGGTTGCGGTTGGTCCATTCGAAATCAAACGCATAGGCAAGCGCCCGGCGCACGCGCCGATCGCTGAAGATCGCACGGCGCGTATTGAACACGAACGCCTGCATCCCGGTGGGCCGCTGGTGACGAATCGACTCCTTCTGAAGCCACCCTTTGCGCACCGGCGGCACGTCGTAGTCAAGCGCCCAGGCCTTCGCTTGGTTCTCGGCGCGAAAGTCGACCTCGCCTGCCTTCAGCGCCTGACGGATGACGGTGTCGTCGCGGTAATAGTCGTAGCGGATACGGTCGATATTGTATTGGCCCTTATTCACCGGCAGGTCTTCGCCCCAGTAATCTTCCGCCCGTTCGGTAACGATGAACCGTCCCGGCTCGAAGTCGGTAATGCGATAGGGCCCGCTGCCCAGTGGCGGTTCTAGCGTGGTGCTCTCGAAGTCGCGCTCTTGCCAGTAGTGTTGCGGCAGAATCGGCAGCTGCCCGACAATCAACGGCAGCTCGCGGTTGCCTTTTTCAGAGAAGGTGAACTTCACACGTCGCTCACCGATCTTTTCGGCACCTGCCACAGTGCGATAGTAGAACCGGAAAAACGGTCGCCCCTTGCTCTTTAAGTTCTCCAGCGACCAGATCACGTCCTCAACGGTAATAGGTCTACCGTCGTGCCAGCGCGCCTCCGGGCGCAAGGTAAAGATCACCCACGACCGGTCCTCGGGCATTTCAATGGATTCGGCAATCAGCCCGTACCCGCTAAACGGCTCGTCTGCGCTGCTGGTCAGCAGGGTTTCGAACGACGTCCCGGCACCTGGGTTACCCTTCGGGATGAAGGGATTGAAATTGTCAAACGTACCCTGCACCCCGAGGCGGATCGTGCCACCCTTGGGTGCATCAGGATTGACGTACTCGAAGTGCTTGAACCCTGGCCCATACTTGAGATCGCCATACATCGATAGGCCATGACCGACGGTGACCTTAAGCTCCGCCCGGGCGGCGGGCTGAATGAAGGAAGCAAGCATCAAGGCGACGGCTGCGGCGACGGAGAATCGCATCCTGCTCCTCGCGACGGTCTTACATGTGCTCGATGTCAAGACTATCTCATAATCGATCGGGTGGCATCAATTTGACGTGGCACGCATCCGGATTTCCCCCAATTGCCTTGCGTAACCTACACTTGGCGCCAGCTGACCACCGAGCCCGCTTGACACTGTGTGGGCCGGTTTGAACCGTGCTGTACGGCCATTTTACGGCAGCTGGTGGACCCGATCTCGAAGTCCCTTGGCGTTGCGTCCTCACCCTTCCCAACGCCCGGGATGACCCGTCGCTAGGGCTCGACCCCGAGGGTGGCCCCGGGGCGGCTTGACCGTTCTCATGGATTGATCACGCTGTCCGCCCGGAAGAGGAGGGACGGGGGGAATCGTGAGCCGAGGGCCTTGGGGCGGTCTTGAGATTACGCCGCGCGCAACCCTCAGGTCATCATCGGAGGGGAGCTGTGGTCGCCGTTCAGACAGAAAGACTTCGAGGGTGACCTTCTGCTGGTAGAACGTAACACGGGCAAGGGCATATCGGGAGCGCAGGCGTTAACCTAGTCATGCCGGGCCTAGTGAATTGACAGCAAGAACCTAGTGCTCTTCCCACGG
>JBHICL010000271.1:0-4867 GCA_046759605.1 Alphaproteobacteria bacterium
CTTGCCCTTGATGCTACGGGTCGAGCCGATTGACGCGCGCGGGCGCCGGGCCGTGGAGCTGCTTGCGAATTGGGACCTGACGATGCGACGCGAACGCCCAGAACCGCTTATCTTTACGGCTTGGCTCCGCCAATTGGTCCATCTGCTTGCTGCGGACAAGGTCGGGGCAAGGCTGGTCGATGAATACCTCTGGCTCGTGATCACTCGGGCGCCGCTGTTCGTCGAATCCGCGCTGGTCCGCGACCGACACTGGTGCGACGACGTGGTAACGCCGGGCAAGGAAACCTGCGAGGCGCAACTCGCCCAGTCTTTGGACCGGGCGTTGGACGAGATCTCGGTCGTGCTCGGTCGGGACATGGACGCCTGGCAGTGGGGGGCGCTTCACCAGGCGACCTTCAGGCACAGGGTGCTGACCAAGGTTCCGATCGCCCGCTGGTGGGCGGATTTGAGTATCGAGACGGACGGCGGGGACCATACGGTCAACCGAGGCATGACGGCGAGAGAGCAAGCGGACAACCCATACCGCCATGACGATGGTTCGGGCCTGCGCGCGGTCTACGACCTGGCCGAGCTCGACAACAGCCGCTTTATGATCGCGACCGGTCAGTCGGGAAATCTGCTGTCGCCTCACTATCGCGACTTCTTGGAGCCCTGGCGGGACGGCGGTTTCATCCGCATCGCGGGCCAGCGCGGCGAGGTCGAGGCGACGGGCATCGGTGTATTGTCGCTGCAACCGGCGGGCCGTTGACCAGACCTGCGCGGATAATTCGGTTTAACCTGCTGTTGCTGCGCAACACCAAGCACCCTTTCCGAGTCACGAGCCAGAAAGTAAGAAACTTGCCCTGTTTGTTATTCGGATCAGATTCGGGCAGGTTCAGAACGCGAAGGAGGTGCCAATTCTAAATCCCCTTCTGAGGTTATAGATTTGCGTCAATATGCTGAGCGAAACGACCCGTGCTTCTGACCATCACCACGACCCATAGACCGGCGACGGACCTCGGGTATCTGCTGCACAAGAATCCGCAGCGGGCGCATGAGGTTAAGTTGCCCTTCGGGACGGCCCGGATGTTCTATCCGGAAGCCACGGAGCAGCGCTGTAGCGCCACGCTTCTTCTCGACGTCGACCCGATCGGCCTGGTGCGTGGGACTGGCCGGAACCGATCCGGCGATAGCCTGCTGACCCAATACGTCAACGACCGCCCCTATGCCGCGTCTTCGCTCTTGAGCGTAGCGATCGGCCGCGTCTATGGGACTGCCCTTTCGGGGCGCAGTAAAGAGCGGCCGGATCTTGCCGACATCGAAATCCCGCTTGGCGCGCGCCTGACCCCGCTACCCTGCCATGACGGCGAGGCACTTCTTCGTCGGCTGTTCGAGCCCCTGGGATACACCGTCGACGCGGAACGGCATCTTCTCGACGAAGCGAACCCCGACTGGGGCGAAAGCCGCTATTTCACGGTCACCCTCGAGGGTCGTCTGAGGTTGTCCCAGCTTTTGCGGCACCTGAACGTACTCATCCCCGTTCTCGACAACGAGAAGCATTACTGGGTGGGCACGGACGAGGTCGAGAAGCTGGTCCGGCGCGGCAAGGGTTGGTTGGACGACCACCCGGAGAAGGAGCTGATCGCCACACGCTACATGAAGCACTTCAAGCGCCTGGCCCGCGAGGCCCTGGCGCGCTTGTCGGATGAGGATCAGCCGGATCCCGAATTGACGCAGAAAGAACACGGCGATGCCGAGGCGGCGCTGGAACGACCGATCCGCTTGAACGACCTGCGGCTTGAGGCTGTCGCCCGCGCGCTTCGAGAGCAGGGAGCTCGGCGGGTCCTGGATCTAGGCTGCGGCGAGGGGCGTTTGCTGAAGATTCTACTGAAGGACCGCCAGTTTGAGGAGATCGTTGGGCTCGACGCCTCGGTGCGTGCGCTGGAGATAGCCAAGGATCGCCTCGATCTGGACCAACTGCCGCCCCGACAGCGCGCACGCATCCACCTGCTCCAAGGCGCCTTGACCTACCGCGACCGGCGCCTGGAGGGCTTCGACGCGGCAACCCTGATCGAGGTGATCGAGCACTTGAACCTCACTCGCCTTTCGGCCTTGGAGCGGGTTCTCTTCGAGTTTGCCAGGCCTGGCACGGTCATCGTCACGACCCCGAACCGGGAGTTCAATGTGGCGTTCGAGAACTTGGCGGCGGGCGCGCTCCGCCACAGGGATCACCGCTTCGAGTGGACGCGCGAAGAGTTCGAGGATTGGGCGGATCGGGTCGCCCGGGCTCACGGCTACAGAGTGGATTACGTGCCCATCGGTAAGGAAGATCCGAACTTGGGGCCGCCGACCCAGATGGCGGTCTTCGCGCGATGCGCCTGACGATCCCCGAGTTCTGTTTGATCTGCCTGGTCGGTCCTACCGGCGCCGGCAAATCGACCTTTGCTCGACAGCACTTCCTGCCAACGGAGATCATATCCTCCGACGCCTGCCGTGGGCTCGTCTACGACGACGACAACAGCCTGGAGGCGACATCCGATGCCTTCGAGCTGGTCCATGTCATTGCCTCGAAACGCCTCGCCAATCGTCGCTTAAGCGTGATCGATGCGACCAGCGTCAAGCGGGAGGACCGGAGACCGTTGGTCGCGCTGGCCAAGAAATATCACGCGTTGCCCGTGGCGATCGTCTTTAACATGCCCGAGGGGCTGTGCCAGGCGCGCAATCGGGAGCGCCCCGACCGAAACTTCGGCCGCCACGTCCTGCGCAACCAGGCACAGCAGCTTCGCAAGTCCCTCAGAGGGTTGCGCAAGGAAGGGTTCCGCCATGTTTACATCCTTACCTCTCCCGAAGAGGTCGCCGGGGCGGAAATCGAACGGCAGCGCCTTTGGACCGACCGGCGCGACGATCAAGGACCCTTCGATATCATCGGTGACGTGCATGGTTGCTTCGACGAGCTGCGAGAGTTGCTCGAGAAGCTGGGCTACAAGGTTTCCCTGAACGAGAGCGGGGAAGACGGGAAACGTTACGCATCGTGCCATCCCGAGGGGCGCAGGCTCGTCTTCCTCGGCGATCTCGTCGACCGCGGGCCGAGCGTTCCGGAGGTGCTGCGACTCGTCATGGATCTGGTCGATTCCGGAGCAGCGATCTGTATCCCGGGCAATCACGAGGTGAAGCTGCTGCGCAAGCTGCGCGGCAGGAACGTCAAGGTGACCCATGGGTTGGCCGAGACACTGGCGCAGCTGGAAGGTGAGCTGCCGGAGTTCCACGACCGGGTGGCCGAGTTCATCGACGGCCTGATCAGTCACTGTGTGTTCGACGACGGCAGGCTGGTGGTCGCCCACGCCGGCTTGATGGAGGACATGCAGGGCCGCTCCTCGGCCGCGGTGCGCGACTTCTGCCTGTACGGCGAGACTACCGGCGAGACCGACGAGTTCGGCCTGCCGATCCGCTACAATTGGGCGGCCGACTACCGCGGCCGGGCCATGGTGGTTTACGGCCACACGCCGGTGCCGGAGGCCGAGTGGCTGAATAACACCATCTGCATCGACACGGGTTGCGTTTTCGGTGGCAAGCTGACCGCCCTCTGTTATCCCGAACGCGAACTGGTCCAGATCGCGGCCAGAGAAACGTATTTCGAGCCGGTCCGCCCGCTCGAGCCAGCGCGCGAAGAGGGCTTTGCCTCCGCCCAGCAGGCGCACGACGATCTGCTGGATCTCGCGGACGTCCAGGGTAAACGAATCCTTCAGACCGAGCTGCGGCAAAGCGTGACGATCAACGCGGAGAACGCCGCCGCGGCCCTGGAAGTCATGAGCCGCTTCGCGATCGACCCGAAATGGCTGATCTACCTGCCGCCGACCATGGCGCCCAGCGATACTTCGCAGGAGCCGGGCCTGCTCGAGCACCCGGAAGAGGCATTTGCCTATTTCGAGAAAAATGGCGTTGAACGAATCGTCTGTCAGGAAAAGCACATGGGCTCGCGGGCGATCGTGGTCGCTTGCCGGGACCAGGACGCTGCGCGCGAACGCTTCGGCGTCGTCGGCGATGGGACCGGCATGGTGTACACCCGCACCGGGCGCCCGTTCTTCAACGACGCGGCGCTGCACGCTGCCGTGCTCGAGCAGGTCTGCGAGGCTTTGGAGCGGGCCGATTTCTGGAGCCGCTTCGAGACGGACTGGGTCGCTCTCGACTGCGAGCTCATGCCCTGGTCGGCCAAGGCGCAGGCCCTTCTTCTGGAACAGTACGCGCCCGTCGGCGTTTCCTCCCGTGTCGGGCTGAGCGAGGCGCTGGATGCCTTGACGCGGGCGGCCGAGCGCGGCGTCGAGGTGGGGGCGCTGCGTGAGCGTTACGAAGCCCGGCTGGGTGTGGCGACGGACTACGTGGACGCCTACCGACGCTATTGTTGGCCGGTCACCTCGGTTGGCGATCTGAAGCTTGCGCCCTTCCATCTGCTCGCCACCGAGGGCGCGGTCCATGCCGACAAGGACCATTTGTGGCACATGCAGACCCTCGCCGACCTTTGCGATGTGGAGGGTGGGCTGCTCATAGCCACGTCGTACCGGCTGGTCGACATCGCTGAGCCGGACTCGCGGCGCGTGGCGGTCGGGTGGTGGCGTGACCTCACGGACCAGGGCGGCGAAGGCATGGTCGTTAAGCCGCATTCGTTCGTCGCCAAGGGACGACGCGGCTTGGTGCAACCGGCGCTCAAGTGCCGCGGCCGGGAGTATCTCCGGATCATCTACGGACCCGAATACACCCTGCCCGAGCATCTAGAGCGCTTGCGCGCACGGGCGCTATCGAAGAAACGCTCCTTGGCGCTGCGCGAGTTCGCACTTGGGATCGAGGGCCTGACGCGCTTTGTGAAGCGGGAGCCGCTGCGCCGCGTCCACGA
>JBHICL010000272.1:0-4853 GCA_046759605.1 Alphaproteobacteria bacterium
GGCCGCCGCGACTTCCTGTTGGCGCGCCCACAGCGCCGCGTACTGGCCGCCGAGCGCGAGGAGCTCATGGTGCCGGCCCCGCTCGACGACGCGGCCGCGGTCGAGCACCAGGATTTCGTCCGCATCCACAACCGTCGACAGGCGGTGCGCGATCACGAGCGTGGTCCGATCCGCGGAGACCTGTCGCAGCGCCGCCTGGATCTCTTTTTCCGTATGCGTATCGAGGGCCGAGGTTGCCTCGTCGAACAGCAGGATGCGCGGGTGCTTCAATATCGTGCGCGCGATGGCGACGCGCTGTTTCTCACCGCCCGAAAGCTTGAGACCCCGCTCGCCGACCCGGGTGCTGTAGCCATCGGGAATCTGCATGACGAAGTCGTGTATCTGGGCCAGGCGGGCCGCCTCCTCGATCTCGGCCGGGCTTGCGTCGGGTCGGCCGTACTGGATGTTGTAGTAGATGGTGTCGTTGAACAGCACCGTATCCTGGGGAACGATGCCGATGGCGGCCCGCAGGCTCTCCTGCCGCACCTCCCGTATGTCCTGGCCGTCGATCGTGATCCGCCCTGCGTTCACGTCGTAGAAGCGGAACAACAGGCGGCTGATCGTCGACTTGCCCGCGCCCGTGGGCCCGACGATGGCGACCGTGCGCCCGTCCGGCACCTCGAAGCTCACGTCCCTGAGGGTGGGGCGCCGACGATCGTATCCGAACGACACGCCCTCGAAACGGACGACCCCGCGCTCGACTTTCAGAGACGCCGCGTTCGGCCTGTCCGCGACCTCGCGATCCACGTTCAGGAGCGCGAACATGGACTCCATGTCGGTGAGCGCCTGCTTGATCTCGCGGTAGACGAAGCCGAGGAAGTTCAACGGCAGATAAAGCTGGATCAGATACGCGTTCACGGCGACGAAATCACCCACCGTCATGGTTCCGTCCCGCACGCCGAAGCCGGCCATCACCATCACCGCCGTAAGTCCGCTGGCGATGATGACGCCCTGGCCGATGTTGACGAGGGACAAGGAGGTGAGGCTGCGGACGGCCGCCGATTCATAACGCCGGAGGGACTCGTCGTAACGGCGCGCCTCATGCGCTTCGTTGCCGAAGTACTTGACCGTCTCGTAGTTGAGCAGGCTGTCCACCGCCTTGGTGTTCGCCTGGCTGTCCGCCTGGTTCATCGCGCGGCGGAACTTGAGACGCCATTCGGTGACCACCAGCGTGTAGGCGATGTAGCCCGTGATGGAAACGAGGGTGACGAGGCTGAACCAGATACTGTAGAGCGCCCACATGACCCCGCACACAAGCGCGATTTCGACAAGCGTCGGCAGGATGTTGAAGGCCGTGAAGCGCAGCAGGAACTCGATGCCCTTCACACCGCGCTCTATGGCCCGGCTCAGGCCTCCCGTCTGCCGATCCAGGTGGAACCGCAGCGCCAGGCTGTGAAGATGCTGGAAGGTCTTGAGGGCGACGGTGCGCATGGCCCGTTGGCCCACCTTCGCAAAGACGAAATCCCTGAGCTCGGCGAACGCCTGGCTCGCCACGCGCAGACCGCCATAGGCGACCAGCAGGCCGATGGGGACGACCACCACGGCCGACCGGAGCCCGCCTTCCGCGGTCAAGGCGTCGACGGCAAGCTTGTAGATGAGCGGGACGCCGACGGTGGCGAGCTTGGCGGAGACGAGAAGCGAAAGCGCGATGACCACGCGCGTCTTGATCTCGATCTCGCCCTCGGGCCACAGGTATGGAACGAGCGCCCGGATCGCCCTCGTCTCGTGCTTGATACCGGTCTGCTCAATGATGTCGGCCACGATTACCTGCCCTCGAACAACCAGGAGCCCGGTACGGCCCGGCGTCCCTTGACCGCCCGGGTCCACCCCATAGACTTAACCTATTCTCGCGCTTTTGCCAGTCGGACATCGGCTGGCCGAATATGTGGGCGGGAGGGAGCTGGGAGCGAACCCATGTCGATCAAGACCATACTCGTCCACCTGGCCGATGACCCGGACCACATGGCCCGGCTCGGATGCGCCATCGATCTGGCCGAGAAGTTCCAAGCCCATCTGACCGGGCTCTACATCAGCTCACCGCTCCACATGCCGCGGGAGGTCTTGGGACGGGGCGCGTCCCTGGGCTATCTGGCGACCGCCGCGGAAAGTCGTCGCGAACACGCCGAGCGCGTGGAGAAGGAGTTCCGTGAGCAGTGCGGGCGCGCCGGCGTGCCCCTGGAATGGCGATACGACGCGGGCGACCACACCGACGTTCTCGCCGCGCACTCCATTTACGCCGACCTGACCATCGTGAGCCGGCTCGACCGCGACAAGGCCGAATACCGCCTGGCCCTGCCCTTCCCGGACGAGCTGCCGCTGCTGGCCGCGTGTCCCGTCCTGATGCTGCCACCCGGCTATAACGGGGCCCCGTTCGGCCGGCGCATCATCGTCGGCTGGAAGCTCACGCGCGAGGCGGGACGAACCGCCCGGGCCGCGGTGCCGTTCATGACCGGTGCCGAAAGCGTCATCGTGCTCGTGGCCTGCCGGTTCGATGAGACCCGGGAGCTTCCCGGAGCCGAGATCGCCAACACGCTCGACCGCTATGGGGTAAAGGTCGAGATCAACCACGAGAACGACGAGCGGGACGAAGCGGGCGAAGTGCTTCTCGCGAAGGCCGCCGAACTCGATTGCGACATGCTGGTGATGGGCGCCTTCGGCCACTCGCGGCTCAAGGAGCTGATCTTTGGCGGCACCACCAAGCACGTGATGGGCCACGCGACGATCCCGGTGCTGATGGCGCATTGACGGCCACCGTCAGCGGAAGAAAACGAACGTCACCAGCGCGAAGAGCGGGAACAGGAAGAGCACCGACCAGCCCATGTAGCCGAAGAAGCTGGGCATCCGTATGCCCCGCTCCTCGGCAATCGAGCGCACCATGAAGTTCGGCGCGTTGCCGATGTAGGTGTTGGCCCCCATGAACACGGCGCCGGTCGAAATCGCCAGCAGCGTCGGCCCGAGCGCACCCATGAGAAGCTCCGGATCGCCACCGGCGGTGTTGAAGAACACGAGATAGGTGGGCGCGTTGTCGAGGAAGCTCGACAGTATGCCGGTGGCCCAGAAATACATGGCGTTCACGGGCTGGCCATCTTCTCCCGTCACGGCGCCGATGACCGGACCGAGAGCCCCATCGGTGCCCGAGCGCAGAATGGCGATGGCGGGAATGATCGTCAGGAAGATGCCCGCGAACAGCTTCGCCACCTCGAGGATGGGAAACCAGCTGAAGCCATTGGCAGCCCGGCTCTCCCGGCTCGTCAGACGCCACGACAGAAACGCCAGAAAGAGCAGCGCGATGTCGCGGGCGACGTTCTGCAATTCCACCTGGACGAATAGGATCTCGAAGCTCACGCCCGGCTGCCACAGGCCGCTCATGAGCACCGAGGCGACGATGCCGCCGAGGAGGAGGATATTGACCCCGCCTTCCAGGCCCAGCGGCTCTTCGTCCGGTGAGTTCGGAGGCTTCTCGTCTTCACGCCGATAGAAGAACATGTCGATGGCGAAGAAAACGACCAGTAGGGATGCGCTCACGAGCAGCATGGGCCAAAGCAGGTTGGAGGTCGGCCAGAAGAAGCTCACGCCTTTCAGAAAGCCCAGGAACAGCGGCGGATCGCCAAGCGGTGTGAGCGAACCGCCGATGTTGGCGACGAGGAAGATGAAGAACACGACGACGTGGACCCGATACTTGCGCCACGCGTTGGCGCGAAGGATGGGTCGGATCAACAGCATCGCCGCGCCCGTCGTCCCCATCCAGCTGGCGATTAAGGTGCCCACGGCCAGGATTCCCGTATTGACCACCGGTGTGCCCTGCAAGCTGCCGGTGAGCCTGACCCCGCCGGCGACCGTGAACAAGCTGAACAGGAGGATGATGAACGGCAGGTATTCGAGCAGCAGCACCGTCATCAGCTCGAACAGCGCCAGCTCCAGACCTTCCACGACCGTGAACGGCACCAGGAAGGAAAGCGCCCAGAAGGCCGAGACCTTGCCGAAGTGCCGGTGCCAGAAGGTGGGCGCGGCGAGCGGAAAGATGGCGATCGAGAGCAGTATGCCGATGAATGGCACGACCCAGATGAGGCCGAGCTCGCTGCCCTCGAGGTGCGGTGCGCCCTGCCCGTCCTCCGACGCGAGAACGGGCGTTGCGGCCAGCACCCCGAGACCCGCCGCCGCGGCAAATCCTGCTTTGTGTGGCATATCTCGCCTTGACCGTGGGCCCCCGAAACGCGGCGGCGCAGTATGCAAGAAGCGCTCGGCAGCGCCAAGAGGCCGCCGATGTCTTGCCGGCCGAGCCGGGCCAAATTAGGCTGCCACGACAAGGCGGCCGACCGTGGGGGTGGCGAGATGGATATGACCGGAGAGCATCGGATCGGGGCGGGGCGCGAGGACGTCTGGCGCGCCCTCAACGATCCCGAGATCCTCAGGCAGTGCATTCCCGGCTGCGAGGAGCTGGACAAGACCTCGGATACCGAGTTCAGCGCCAAGGTCACGGCGAAGGTCGGACCGGTGCAGGCGAGATTCACCGGTGCCGTAACTCTGAGCGACCTCGATCCACCGGCCGGCTACACGATTAGCGGCGAGGGCAAGGGCGGCGCCGCCGGTTTCGCCAGGGGCGGCGCGAAGGTAAGGCTCGAGGAGGACGGCGCCGACACCGTGCTCACATATGAAGCCAAAGCAACCGTGGGCGGCAAGCTGGCTCAGCTCGGTTCGCGTCTGATCGACGGCACGGCGCACAAGATGGCCGACGACTTCTTCGGCAAGTTCGCCGAGCTCGTCGGGAGGCCCATGCCCGAAGAAGAGGTTGCCGCGCCCGCGGAGCCCGCGGC
>JBHICL010000273.1:0-4837 GCA_046759605.1 Alphaproteobacteria bacterium
CTCCGTGAGGGTTTCCTTGTCGAGCAGCGTCCGCGCCGTCCGATCGAGTTCCTCTCGATTTTGCTCGAGGAGCCCGGTGGCGCGGTCGAAGGCGTTACCCACCAGCGCGCGGACGGCGCAGTCTATCTCGCGCGCGGTTTCGGGGCTGTGGGCCTCTCGGGCGCCCGGCGGCGTCGGGATGCCCTCGAGGAACCGTGGGGTCTCCTCGGCGTAGGTCGCGTGGCCGAGGGTCTCGTCCATGCCATAGCGCATGACCATGTCGCGCGCCATGTCCGTCGCCTTGCTCAGGTCGTCGGCCGCACCGGTGGAGTACTGTCCGAACACGAGCTTCTCCGCGGCTCGACCGCCAAGAAGAACGGCCATTCTGTTCTCCAGCTCCTCGCGGGTCATCAGGTAGCGATCCTCGGTCGGTCGCTGGATGGTGTAGCCCAGGGCGCCGATGCCGCGCGGAATGATGGAGATCTTGTGCACCGGGTCGGTGCCCGGCAAGGCGATGGCGACCAGCGCGTGTCCGGTTTCGTGGAAGGCGATCACCTCGCGCTCGTGCGGGTTGAGAAGCCGCCTTTTCTTTTCCAATCCCGCGACGATGCGCTCGATCGAGCGGGTCACGTCGGCCATCGTCACGGTTTCGCCGTGGCGCCGCGTCGCCAGGATCGCGGCTTCATTCACGAGAGTCGCGAGATCGGCGCCGCTGAAGCCGGCCGTGAGCGCGGCGATCTGCTCGGAATCCAGCTCGGGCGCGCATTTGACGCCACGCAGATGGACATTGAGTATCTGCCGCCGGCCCACCTTGTCGGGACGATCCACCAGGATCTGGCGGTCGAAGCGACCCGCGCGCAGAAGCGCCGGGTCCAGGATCTCGGGTCGGTTCGTGGCAGCCAGGAGGACCACGCCGACGCTGGGGTCGAAGCCGTCGAGCTCCGCCAGCAGCTGGTTCAGGGTCTGCTCCTTCTCGTCCGCGCCGCCCGAGACGGGCGTGAGGCCGCGCGCCCGACCCAACGCATCCAGCTCGTCGACGAAGATGATGCACGGTGCGCTCTTGCGCGCCTGCTCGAAAAGGTCGCGCACCCGTGCGGCGCCTACGCCAACGAACATCTCGACGAACTCGGAGCCGTTGATCGAGAAGAAGACCACACCCGCTTCGCCGGCGACCGCGCGGGCGAGCAGCGTTTTTCCGCACCCGGGGGGGCCGACCAGGAGCACGCCCTTCGGAACGCGCGCGCCGAGGCGGCCGTACTCCGCCGGCTGCTTGAGGAAATGGACGATCTCGGTCAGCTCCTCCTTGGCCTCGTCGACGCCTGCGACGTCGTCGAAGGTGACCTTGGTGTCCGTCTCCATGTGGATCTTGGCCTTGCTCCGGCCGACGGACAAGAAGCCGCCCATGCCGCTTCGATCGGCGACGCGCCGGAAGAAGTACATCCAGAGGGCGAAGAACAACAGGACCGGCACGAACCAGGATAACAGCCGGCTCAGGAAGTCGTTCTCGACGATGCCCGTGTAGCTCACGTCGTAGTTCTCGAGATCCTTGGCAAGCTCGGTGTCGACCCGCACCGTGTATATCTGGGTCCGGCCGTCCTCCAGCGGCTCGCGCAACGTCCCGCGGATGTAGTCGTCGGCGACCGAGATGGACTCGATCCTGTCCTCCCTGAGCATGGTCTGGAATTCGCTGTAGGGGACCGTCTCGACCTGCTGTGTCTGGAGAAACCAGTTCTGGATCAGCAGCACAATCAGGAGCGCGACGACGAAGTACCAGAAGTTGAAGTGGACCTTACGCTCCATTGCTCCTTCCCGGCCGCGCGGCGGACGATTCTTGCCGACACTGGCGCGGTCTCGGTCCAGCCTCATTGATGCAAGTCAAGAACTAGATACCGCGCCTGGAGCGGTTTGCAACCCCGTCAGCTCAGGAGTTTTCTCACTTCGGCCAGCACCTTCGATGGGGGGCGGTTGGTATTGACGCGATGCCAGGTTATTCGGCCTGTTCTCTGACGCAGCTGCTGCCGCACGACGCCCGGGGTGGCATCCGAGGCATCCTTCCGGCGGCTGGCGACCCGCGTCAGCAGCGTCGCCGCCGGGGCATCGAGCCAGATGCCGGTGAACCGGGCCCCCACTTTGCGGGCGAGCGCCGCCAGCTCTGCGCGACCCGAGCTCTTGCCGTGCACCGCGTCCACGATCACCGAGTGACCCGCTCGCAGCGCGCGTTCAGCCTCGTCGGCAAGAATCTCGTACACGCGATTGCTGACAGAAGGGGTGTAGGCGTCCTGCGGGAGCCGGCTCAGCTCATGGGCGCCCAGGAGTCTCTTCCGGACGAAGTCGCTCTGCAGGTGCAGCGCACCCGGCGCGGCGCCAAGCTCCAGGGCAAGCCGCCGCGCCAGCCTCGTTTTCCCTACCCCCGAGAACCCGCCGACGGCGACGAGGCGTTTTGCCGGCCGCTTCAAATACCGGCGCGCTGCCTCGAAGTAGCCACCGGCCTCGCGCCTGAGCGAACGCCTTGCTGCGTCCTCGGCCTGGCTCGCCTCGGCGCTCGCGCAAATCTTTGCGCGCACCGCGGCGCGAGCCGAGAGAAACAGCGGCAGCGCAACCAGGCCTCCGAGATCCGGCCGGCGACGCATGTAACGGTTGAGCGCGAGGTTCGCGTACGGCCGCAGGCCGCGATGATCCAAATCCATCAGCAGAAACGCGAGATCGTAAATGACGTCTATGCAAGCGATAACGTCGTTGAACTCGATGGCGTCAAAAATGGTGGGGTTGCCATCGAGGAGGCAGATGTTCCTGAGATGCAGATCGCCGTGGCAGCGACGGACGAGGCGTTTCGCCTGTCGCTCGTCCAGGATCTTTCCGCAGTGATCGAGCTCCCGTCTCGAGGCTTCGGCGAAATCGGCGACCTCGGAAGCTGGGAACAGGTCGGGGCGTTCGCGAAGTTCGTCGACGTTCTCGGTAACCACCCATTCCATCCCGGCGCGGCCACCGCCATTGGTGGCGGTGGCGGACACGGGTTCGGCGGCGTCGTGAAAGGCGGCGACGGCATCCACGGCCGCGGTCAAGAGCTCGGGCGTCAGCTTTCCGGCTTCGGCGAGATGGTCGAACAGGCCATCCTGTGCGAAACGCCGCATCGCGATCACCCATTCCTCGACCTCGCCTTTGCCACCGAGCCGCAGTTTGCCGTCATCCGCACGGGTCACCGGCATCGTGCCGAGGTAGAGTTCGGGCGCCGTCCTGCGGTTGATTGAAATCTCCTTCTCGCACAGGCGTCGGCGTCGCGCGAGTGTCGAGGCGTCCAGGTAAGGATAGCGTACCGCCCGCTTGATTTTGTACGCGCGAGAGCCCGCCAGGAAGACCATCGCCGCGTGCGTGTCGATGCGCTCCACGCGATCGACCGGCTCGCCGTATGCCGTTGGAGACGAGAGTAACGCGACCACCGCGCTCTGGTCGGCGACGATGTGGCTCGTCCCTTTCTTGCGCTTGGGAGGCCGCGATCTCACCGTCATGCGGCGCTTCTAACGCGGGTGGAATGCACGGCCATGACCTGGGTCAAAGGCGTTGCCGGCGCACGAGGGTAGACCTGGGGTGCCGTTTGCGCTAGCTCGCGGTGGCGAGTTGGTGGTATGTGGGACGGCGGTGCGGACAAGACGGGTGGTTTTGGGATTGACATGATTCCACGAAGGCTGCCGCGCAAAGGTTTGGGCTTCGGATTTGTGGAATGCTAAGGCAAGATAGCGCGCCAGACCGCCGAAATTACGGTATAAATTTGCGGTTTGGTTCAGGGCACGACAGTATAGAGCAGGGTGAGGGGGGTGACCCAAGGGTCAGGGTGATGTCCCACGTCGAAAAGCTTCGCGATAATGTGCACGAGCGCCTGGATCGCGCTCTGCAACCCGTGGCGATTCTCCTGTCACGGCTCGGCGTGCTGCCCAATCATGTCACCATTGCCGGCGCGGTAATGAACCTCGTCACCGCGGGGCTTATCGTCGCGGGCTTGCTCAGGTGGGCTGCCGTGCTCTGGCTCGTTGCCGGGGCTCTCGACCTGCTCGACGGCGCGCTTGCGCGGTCGCAAGACAAGGCCACCGCATTCGGCGCCTTCCTCGATTCCACCTTCGATCGCATCTCGGAAGGGATCCTGTTTTCCGCGATCGCATACCACTTCGCCGTCCTCGGCCAGCCGGTGGACGCGGCGCTCGCCGTGCTGGCGTTGCTCGGTTCGATACTCGTGAGCTACACGCGGGCACGTTCGGAGGCGCTCGGTGTCCGCTGCAAGGTCGGCGTGCTGACCCGGGCGGAGCGCGTGGTGCTGTTGGCGTTGGGCCTGTGGATCGGCGTGCTGGAGGAAGTCATCTACCTGGTGGTCGTACTCACGGCATACACCGTCGTGCAGCGCGTCCTCCACACATTTCGGGAGCTCGGCACACAGAACTAGCCGGCCGGCCGCTCACTTGTCGGCGGCGCTGCCGCCCAGGCACTCGGGCGTCGTCATTGTCCGCTCAGCGCGACGCGACCATTCGTCGATCGTGAAAGCCTGTATGGAGAGGGCGTGGACGCCGTCCGCCAGCTCCTCGCGGAGGATGTCGTTGACCATCCGATGTCGTTTCAACCGGCTTGCGCCGTTGAACCGATCGGAGACGACGACGACGCTGAAATGCGACTCCGAGCCTGGCGGAACGCTGTGCTTGTGGCTCTCATCGATGACCTCGAGACGCGCCGGTGTCAGGGCCGCCATGAGCTTCGCCTCGATCGTCCGTCGCATCGACATTCAGAGGATCCTCCACACGGCCGGATTGTATACTTGTGTGGCTCTCCCGGCTAGCGAATGGCACGCCAATTTACCTCTCCTAAACCATTCGCC
>JBHICL010000274.1:0-4809 GCA_046759605.1 Alphaproteobacteria bacterium
GAGGAATGCCAGGCCGGCCAGCACCCACACACCGATCGCGAGGTCCGGTAGGGCTGTCTCCATCCTCGCCCTGCAAGGGTTATCGGAAACGGGCGGGTCTATTACACCGATGCCCGCAAACAGAGACCGCGGGCTCGAAGCGCCCCGTTTTCTGCTCCGCGCGAACCACCCCCGCCTCCGAACGGAGGCAAAGCAGTAACCGCGACATCCTCGCCATGGTCCGTGTCATAGCCACCGTCTGACCCGGCTCTTGTACTTGCGATACTCCTCGCCGAAACGCGCCTCAAGGTGCCTCTCCTCCGCCAATACGACGTAGCGATGCAGGGCCACGGAAGCGGCGATCAGGGTGACGACCACCCAGGCATTGTCCGCAATGACAGCGATCCCGACACATAGAACGATCATCGCCAGGTAACCGGGGTTGCGTGAATAGCGGAACGGGCCATCGGTCACCAGCGCATTGGCCGCGCGGCGGGTGTCGAAGGGTGTGTTGGCGCGCTTGAAGGCGCGAAGTACCGAGGGCACCACGGCGAAGCTTGCGATCACGAGAACGGGCCCGAGCGAATACCGCACCGCGTCTGGCAGCAGCCGGATCGGCCAGAACCAGTTGGCCAGGAAGGCGGCCGCCAGAGCCACGATGAAGATCACCGGCGGGATCACACGAATTCCGGTCTTGCTGTTCTGCCTCGCTTCCATCGCCCTCTACGCGTCTGTGGCCAGCCCGGCGTCCGGAATGTCTGGAGTCCGGCAGCAATAGGCTGACGCGGATCGACCTGTCTACTGTGGAAAAGATTGTAGACAGAATGTGGATAGATCGAGTTTTCGTCCACAGAAACCGTGATCTCGGGCGACTTTGACTGTTGCTCATACGACGCTTAGCGGTAATTATGATTTTGCAACAATCGGTCTTCGGATCGAGCGTTGCAGAACCAGGACGCTTCGGGTGGCGTGTTTCGGCACACACTCGGTGCCAATGGCTCAGGGAGGCGTTGGGAAACCAACGCCTCTTTGCTTTCGGTGGCTTCGAGCCCTTCCAGACACCAGGTCTCAGAACCCCGCGGGCCGAGCTGGGATTACCGGGCCGGGGCTGTACGGCTAGCGCTCTCCTCCTCTAGTGGATTGGTGGCGGCTCCTGCGCCCCGGTCATGATGGCCACCGCTTCGGCCATCGAATGCGACTGCGGCGTCACGACCGCGATGCGCCGGCCGAGGCGTTGGATGTGGATCCGGTCGGCGACGTCGAAGACGTGGGGCATGTTGTGGCTGATGAGGATGACCGGAAGGCCACGATCGCGAACGTCGCGGATGAGCTGCAGCACCTTCTGCGACTCCTTGACACCGAGGGCGGCGGTCGGCTCGTCCATGATGACGACCCGCTGCCCGAACGCCGCCGCACGCGCTACGGCGACACCCTGACGCTGACCACCGGAGAGCGTCTCCACCGCCTGGTGCATGTCCTGGATCGTAAGGAGACCCAGCTCACTGAGCTCCTTGCGTGCCTCCTCGCGCATGCCCGTGAGGTCGAGCATCCGCAGGAGTGAACCCCGCCAGCCCGGTACACGGCGCTCGCGGCCGAGGAAGAGGTTGGTCGCGATGTCGAGCGCCGGGCAGACAGCCAGGTTCTGGTACACGGTCTGGATCCCCGCGGCGTGCGCATCGTTGGGCTCGTGGAACCGGACCTTCTCGCCATCGAGCAGGATGTCGCCTCGGTCGGGGATCACGGCGCCGGAGAAGCACTTGATGAGCGTCGACTTGCCCGCGCCGTTATCGCCGATGACGCCGAGGACCTCGCCGGGATACAGCTCGAAGTCCGAGTGGTCGAGAGCCACGACACGCCCGTACGTCTTGACGAGCGACTTCGCCTGTAGGACCGGCTTCTGCGCCGTATCCGTCACTTGCCCACCCTCCTGATCCACTGGTCCAGCGCCACGGCGACGATGACGAGCACGCCGATGGCGAAGCGCTGCCACAAGGGGTCAAAGCCTGCGATGGTCAGCCCGTTGACGGCGGTGCCCACGATGATGGCCCCGAAAAGCGTGCCCAGGACCCCGCCGCGGCCACCGAACAGGCTCGTGCCGCCGATGACGACCGCGGTGATCGATTCGAGGTTGGCCAGCTGCAGCGACTGTGGACTGGCGGCCCCCACGCGACCGATGAGGAACCAGCCCCCGATAGCGTAGATGAAGCCGGCCAGGGCATAGACGCTGAGGAGCACGCGGTCGATGCGGATACCGGACAGTCGCGCAGATTCTGGGTCGTCGCCGGTTGCGTAGACGCGCCGACCCCAGGCGGTATAGCCCAGGACGTAGATCATGATTCCGTACATGACCAGCATGCCGATCGAGCCGAGCGTGAAGCGTGTATCGAAGACCTCGATGGGCTCACCCGCCAGCAGCAGGATCGAGTCCATGTTGATGCCACGCACCGTCGCGCTTCCCGAGACATAGAGGTTGAGCGCGAAGAAGATGCTGAGCGTGCCCAACGTCACGATGAACGGCGGCATCTTGAGACGCGTGATGAGAAGACCATTGATGAGGCCACAGCCCGTGCCGAAAGCGAAACCCAGGGGAAGGGCCAGGAAGCCGGGCACGCCCAGCTCGGCACTGAGGTTGGCCATGACGATCGATGCGAAGACGGCGATGGCCCCCACTGAGAGGTCGACGCCGGCGGTGAGGATGATGATCGTCTGGCCGATGGCGAGCGTGCCCACCACTGTGACCTGCGCGATGATCAGGGAAAGGTTGAAAGGTCGCAGGAAGCGGTCGGGCGCCACCACGCTGAAAACGACGACCATCGCGACCAGCACGAGGAACGGGCCCAGCGCGGGATACTTGTGGAGCGTGCGCTGGACGCGCTCGAGAGGCGTGGGCTTTTGCCACTCTTCCTCGTCGATCTCGCCGGTCACCGCAGCGGCCATCTCCTCGAAGTCAGCCGCGTCCTGGTTTCGGCGGTCTGCGCCGCTCATCCGGTCAGTCCCTCGCTCCCCTTGGCGCCACCGGTGGGCGCCGATGATAGACAAGAGATCGGGGTGGCCGCTCGGCCACCCCGTTCGGTGCGGCTAGGAGTGATCTAGCCCCAGCAGTTCTCGAGGCCCCAGGCCGAGTTCTGGGACTCGATGCCCTCGACCGGCTGGTCCGTGATGAGAACGACGCCGGTGTTGGTGAACTCGAGACCCTCCGTCGGAGCGGGGAGCTCGCCGGTCTTAGCGAAGTCGACGATCGCCTGCACGCCCTGCTTCGCCATACGCAGCGGGAACTGCATCGACGTCGCGCCGATCACGCCGTCCCTGACGTTCTGGACGCCGGGGCAGCCGCCGTCGACCGAGACGATCAGGATGTCGCCGGCACGGCCGGCCGCCTCGATGGCCTCGAAGGCGCCCGCGGCTGCCGGCTCGTTGATCGTGTAGACGACGTTGATGTCCGGGTTGGCTGCCAGCAGGTTCTCCATCGCTGTGCGGCCGAGATTCTGGTCACCCTGGCTCGCGGCGAAGCCGGCGATCCTGGGGTCATCCTCGTCACCGATGAACGTGTTGTCGACCGGGTCGATCCCGAAGCCTGTCATGAAGCCCTGGTTGCGCTGGACCTCGGTCGTGATCTGCAGCCCCTCGGAAACGTCGAGGAAGGCCACGACGGCATCCGCAGCGGCGTCGCCCATGGCAGCCGCCGCCCACTGGCCGATGAACAGGCCGGCCTGGAAGTTGTCTGTCGCGAGCGTCGCGTCGGCAGCGTCGGACGGGTTGGTCTGCGTGTCGAGCGCGATCACGGGCACTTTCTGCTCCTGGGCCCGCTCGATCGTCGGGACGATGGCGTCGGGCACGGCAGGCGTCAGGAGGATGCCGGTGGCGCCAGCCGCTATGAGGTTCTCGATACAGGTCACCTGGCCCTCGTTGTCGGTGTCCAACGCACCGGCACACGAGTCGAACCCGACACCGAGCTCATCGGCCTTGGCCTGTGCGGCGTTCCGCATGGTCACGAAGAAGGGGTTCGTCTCCGTCTTGGTGACGAGGCCGACGATGATGTCTTGGGCATGGACAGCGGACGTCCCTCCGACCACTCCGACGGTCAGAGACATGGTGGCGGCGAGCACAGTGAGCCGCATCGCCCGGCGTCGATCAAAGTTCAACATAGCTAGCCTCCTCTCCTGCGTCCGCGCTACCCCGTTGGCAGCGCTGATCTCGTCGTCCCTGTGGCAACCAAGACAATCGAGTTGGTCGCCGTTCGCTGCTTGCTCTCAGCGATGCAGCGAGTTGAGTTCGTCTTGCATTCGACAAAGCGCGCTATGGAGAGCTTGCCATGACCTGCGTCGCTGCGAAAGACCGCTATTAAGATATGAAGTACAACCGCTGCGGGCGCAGCGGCCTAGACCTGCCGGCAATCACTCTTAGGCTCTGGCACAATTTCGGCGATGAAATCCGGTACCGCATTGCCGAAGGCTTTCCAGACCGCCGGTTATCAAGCTAGGCTTCACCCTCTGCGAACGCGCTCGGGTCTTTCTCCACCTCACTCACAGGGAGACTCATAATGACTGCAAAAGAGGCAATTGTAGCGGCCCATGAGGCACTGAACGAAAATCTCAACAGTGGCAATGCAGCGGGCATTGCCCAGCTCTTTACGGAGGATGCAAGCATACTGCCGCCCAATTCGCCCCGGATCGACGGACGTGAGGGGATCCAAGGTTATTGGCAGACAGCTATCGACATGGGCATTCGTGACGGAGTGGTGTCGTCTTTGGAGATTGAAGATTTCGGTGATTGGGCTACCCAGATCGGTGGGTTCACGGCAACCGTCCCAGGTGAAGACGGTCAACGCGC
>JBHICL010000275.1:0-4804 GCA_046759605.1 Alphaproteobacteria bacterium
GCCGACAACCAGGCGCAAAACTCAACGACTGTCAGATCAAGTCTCAGTTTTTACATCTGAACTGAGTCGGACAAAGACGTGGATGGGATCCCTGATCTCGTGGACGTTCTTCGCCATTGTCAGCGCACACCGCGATAAATTGCCACCACAGCCTCAGCTGAAAGGCGCGCCGCTAGGTATTTGGGCAAGCTTCTCGCATCTACCCATCCAAGATCGGAATCCGTGGCAACGTTGAAGGGCGCCACGACCACTCCCCCCTCGACCAACCGCTCCTCCCTTTGCATGGACGGCATCTCGCGAGGATGTAAGCCTATGCCGCCCCTCGGAGTCGGTCCACGACGACCGATCAACGGTTTGCAGGATGATCATCGCGTGCCGATCACAACTGCTGGTTACTGGGATCCTTATCGGAGGAGTGGGGTACTAATGAAGCGCAACGGTTCTCCTCAAACCGCGACCAGGCCCGGAAGGCCGCAGGAGCCCCGCGACCTTCCGAGCCTAGCTGCGGGCCGGAGCCGGTCTAGTACAGATAGCTCCAGTCGTTGTCGCGCACCTCGAGCATCTTGAAGGAGTCGAGATCGAGACCGACGTGGTTGTCCGCCCCCATCGTGAAGATGCCGTCCACGCCGACGAAGTTCTCCGTGGCCTCCAGCGCGTCCCGCACCGCGGCCTTGTCGGTGCTGCCGGCGCGCTCGATGGCGCCGACCAGCAGGAACAGGGCATCGTAGGCGTGGCCGCCGAAGGTGGAGATCTCCTCGCCGTAGGCGCCGGAATACGCGGCGGCGTACGCCAGGCCGACCTCCTTCTGCGGGTCGTCATCGGGCAGTTGATCGGCGACCAGGAGCGCCGCGCACGGCAGACGTACGCCCTCGGCCGCGCCCTCGGAACCCTGGACGAACCTGAGCGAGCACGAGCCGTGATTGTGATAGAACGGCACGTCGATTCCGAGCTGACGATAGTTCTTGGTAACGATGGTCGACGCGGCGCCGAAGCCGCAGAACATCACCCCTTGGATACCCTCGGCATTCCTCAGTTTCGTGAGCTGCGGCGTCATGTCGGTATCACCGCTGCCGTAGGTCTCGGTGGCGACGACCTCGAGGCCGTACTCGGGCGCCAGGGCGTCGGCGTTAGCCAGACACGACTTGTCGAACCCGCCGGCGCCGCCGATGAGGCCGACCTTGGTGATGCCCTCCTTCTGCATGTCGGCGAAGGCCTTTCCCACGGCCACGCGGTCGGTATGCGGCGTCTTGAAGACCCATTTCTTCACGGGATCGACGATGACCGATGCACCGCCTAGCGAGATGAACGGAATCTCCGCCTGCTCGACCTCACCAACGACAGCCATCGTCTCGCCGGTGGTCGTGCCGCCGATGATCGCTTCCACCTCGTCCTGATCGATCAGACGCTTGACCAACGTGACGGCCTTGGCGGCATCCATGCCGGAGTCGTAAAGGACCAGCTCGATCTGCTTGCCCAGTACGCCGCCTTCCTCGTTGATCTTGTCGACGTAGAGCTCGAGCGTCTTTTTCTCCGGATCGCCGAGGAACGCGGCCGGGCCGCTGACTGCAAGGAACGATCCGATCTTGATCGTGTCCTGGGCGTGCGCCGCCGTCCCTCCGACCGCCAACGTCGCCGCACATGCGGCCGCCACGAGACCGGACCTCAAGAAATGTTTCGACATCTGCCACCTCCCCTAGAGCGAAAATTCAGAGCTTTCGATCAAGGTAGCGCCGCACCGGCGCAGCATCAACAGCCGCCTCTCGGGAGCCGAGGAATAAATTGACCGACCGGTCGGTCTTTATATAATCCAGGATGCCAGCTCGGGAGGTCCATGGGCCATGACAATGAAAGCCGAAGCGGAGAACCTGACGAAGGATCTGAGAGCGCCGCCCGGCCGTCCCACGCGGCAGCCGGATCCGGAAGCGCTGCTGCTCGACCGGGAGGATGCCCCGGACATTCCGGAGATGAACATCTTTCCGCTGGAATGGCGGACCGAGACTCCGAAGCTCGCCGACATCTACGACCAGGCTCGCGACCCGGGCTGGGCGCCGAACCGCCTGCCCTGGGACACCCTGGACCCGGCGGCGTTCAGCCTGGACGAGCGCTATGCCATCGCCTACTGGTTCAGCCTCCTCTCCGTATTCGACAGCTCGGGGCCGGCCGTGTTCTCGCGCGCGGTCATCCACACCTACGAGACCCACGAGGAGGACCCTGTCCGCAAATGCTTCTTCTCGATCACCCGCGACGAGGTGAACCACGAGGAAGTCTGCCAGCGGGTCATCCAGATTCTCACGCCGGGCGGCCCCCTCGACTACGAGCCCGAGACGGCGCTCGGGAAGCTCGCCCGCAACAACATCGAGTGGCTGTTCCACAACGGCGCACGGTACTGGACGGCGTTCAAAACCGCCGTCCACAAGTATCCCATCCCCATGCTGTTCACCTCGTTCCTGTTCGGCGAGGTGGCGTCCTCGACGCTGTTCCACAGCATGCACAAGCGCACCACGATCCCGGTGCTCAGGGAAGCGTTCCGCTGCGTCGGCAAGGACGAGGCCCGGCATCTGGGCATCTGTCTGACGGTCCTCAAGAAAGTGCTGCCCAGCTTGAGCGAGGACGAGAAGAGCATGGTCACGCGGCAGCTGCGCGCGGGCTTCGTGTTTCTCTCCGGCGTTCTCTACGAGCCCCCGCGTGAGTTCTGGGAGCTGCCGAAGACCTACTGGGCGGCGAACGAGCTGCTGGAGAACGCGGCTCGCGGCGCCGGGCTGGGCGTCCTCACGCTCGGGGAGCGGCGCGAGAACTGGCGCCAGGCCGTCCTCAAGATGAAGGGTATCGTCGAGCCGTTCGGGATCGAGTTCCCCGCGCTGCCGGAGATCGGCATCGATGGAAAGACGGTGGCGTTCGATCCCGCGGACATCATCCCGGTTTTCTGACGCGAGGCGGATCTCGGTTTCATGGCGCGCACGAGGTCGGAGGACTACGACGTCAAACGCCGGCTGATCCTGGACAAGGCGGCCGCGCTGTTCGCGGAGAGAGGCTTCCGCACCGCCTCCCTCTTGGAGCTTGCTCGGGCGTGCAATGGATCCAAGTCCTGGATCTATCACTACTACCCTTCCAAGGAGGCGATCCTCTACGACATCCTGTCCGACCACATGACAACGCTGCTGGAGACCGCCGAGCGCGGGCTCGCGGAGACGCGGGAACCCCGGTCCCAGCTCCGGAGCCTCCTACGGGGGTTCCTGGAAATTTACGCCCAGGCACGCAGCAGACACAAGGTGTTGCTGAACGATCTTCATAATCTGGCTGAAGAGCAGCAGAGCGAGATCGTGGACCTGGAGCGGCGCGTGGTCGACATCGTCGTCGCACTGCTCAGCCGGCTGAATCCGAAGCTCATGGCAGAGCCGGATCTCGGCAAGCCGGTGGCCATGATGCTTTTCGGCGCCATCAACTGGACCTACACCTGGTATCGTCCGGACGGCCCCGTGAGCCCCGAGCGCTTCGCCGACCTGGCCGCGGATGTGTTCCTCAACGGGCTGCTTGCGGCGAACGCACGGTCCGGGAGATAACCTGTCCGAGACGCCTCAAGCGGGACGACCAATGACCTTCGAGATCACACGGAACGGCTACACCGTTTCCGACGATCCGGCGCGGCTGGATTTCGACGTCATACACGATTTCCTCAAGGACGCTTACTGGTCGGAAGGCGTGCCCCGCCGGATCGTGGAGAAAAGCGCCAGGCACTCGCTCACGTTCGGTCTCTACGATCCACGGGGCGCTCAGGTAGGCTATGGGCGCAGCGTGACCGACCGTTCCACCTTCGCCTATCTCGCCGACGTCTTCGTGCTCGAGCACGAGCGCGGCAAAGGCCTCGGCAGGTTCCTCGTCGATGCGATCATGGAGCACCCGGACCACCAGGGCCTCAAGCATATGATCCTGGCGACCGACGACGCGCACGGCCTCTACCAGAGCGCCGGCTTCGAATCCCTCGCCGATCCAACGGCTTACATGCACAAGCTGGACCTGGATATCTACAAGCGAACTTAGCGGCGGGCTCAGCTCCGGCCGTAGACGGCGACCAGGGCGCCGCGCGTGGTCCGGTTGGCGGGCGAGGCCAGGAACAGGATTGTTTCAGCGACCTCGTCGACGCCGGGCCAGCGGTCGTGATCGGCCTTGGGCATCGCCTCCCGGTTGGCCGGCGTGTCGAGGATCGAGGGGACCACGGCGTTCACCCAGATGCCTTCCGCCGCAACCTCCTCGGCCAGGGCCTGGGTCAATGCGGCGACGGCCGCCTTGCTGGCGGTGTAGGCAGTCATGCCGGCCCCGGTCCGCGGCTCGAGAGCGGGCCGCGCGGCCACGTTGACGATGCGCCCGCCCTCGCCCGTGCGGCGTATGGATCTCACCGCCTCGCGACAGCACAGGAACGCCGTCACCGCGTTCATGTCGAGCTGAGCGAGTATGCCAGCCTTCGTGAGCTTCGCGATCGGCGTCATGGCGAAACCGCCGGCGATATGCAGCGACGCCCAGAGCGCCGGAAGCTCGCCGAAAAAGGCCTCGACCCGACGCTCGTCCGTGAGGTCCATGTCCGAGGTCGCGTGAAAATTGGCATGGCCGGCAAACGGCGCGCGCTCCAGCTCCGCCTCTTCGAAGACGGGCACGTGGCAGGCGGCGCCCTCATCGAGAAGCCTCGCGACCACCGCCGAGCCCAGGGCGCCCGTGCCCCCGGTCACGACGACGTGCTTCCCCCCGAAGCTCATTGCGTCCCCTCGTGGATACGGCCGGCTGAAGCCGAGCGCAAACATACGCCAACAGT
>JBHICL010000276.1:0-4794 GCA_046759605.1 Alphaproteobacteria bacterium
ATGCTCGCCCATAGCAGCATCTCCTCTCGCGTGCCCTCGGTTCTCCCGCTGGCAATCCGCTCGAGTGCCTGACGGATGGCCATGGAGCGCTCTTTGGCGCTGTCAATCTGGAATTCGTCGCTGTCCAGAAGGCGCAGGTAGCGGGGCGTGACGCTACCCTCCGCCAGGGAATCGCTGAGTTCCTGCTTCAGCCAGGCTCTCGCCGACTGGGTGAGGCGCGGCACGGCGTCGTCGATGGCTTGCCAGGGACCCAGATTGAGCCGCGCCCAATCCTGGCGCAGCTCGTGTCCCATGGGCTGGTCGAGCTGGAAGGCCCGCCGGGCCTCCGCCTCGTCCGCCAGGCCGGCGGAGCCCATCCCGAGGCAGGTCAGGATCAGAAGCGCGATGGCAAGGCCGTTCGCCCACACGGCTCCTCAACGCGGCTTTGTTGCCAGAAGGGACATTCTACCGGTCACTCGAGCTGGTCGAGAAGCGCCCGGGCTTCTCTCAGGTCGGGCGTGTCGAAGGCCTCGGTGAACCAGCTATAGACCGGTTCCAGCAGATCGCGCGCCTCACGGGCTTTGTCCCGCCGCTGCCAGAGACGAGCGAGGCTCACGGCCGCGCGCAGCTCGAGGGACTTTGCGCTCTGCCGGCGCCCGATCTCGATGGCCCGCCTGAAGCACTTCTCCGCCTCCCCTTCACCATCCTTGTCGCGAGAGAGCAGAAGCTCTCCCTTCAGCCGGTGTATCTCCACTTCCCAACGGCGCTCGCCCCTGTTGTCGACGAAGTCCAGGGCCTCGCCGAGCGCCTTCAGACCCTGCTCGATCTCTCCGTCGTCCTTGTATGCTTCCGCCAGCACCGCGAGGTAGTAGGACCGGCGCAGCTGGGTCCCGGCGGCGCGGGACGCTTCGAGGCCCTCGCGAGCGACCGGGATGCCATCGCCGGGCCGGCCCTCCGCCGCCATGGCCCAGCCCTTCAGTATGGCGCCCTGGGCCAGGAAATGGGCGAACCCGTTCTCCTCGCATATTGCCGTCGTGACGTCGGCACTGTCCCGGGCCTGGCGGACCTCGCGGCGGAACTGATGGATCTGCGTGACGAAGTATTGCGCCATCGCCAGGCTGAAGGGATGCGCGAGCTCGCGGCCGAGGCGCACCGCATCGTGGGCCATCGCCAATGCCTGGTCGGGGTAGCCGAGGAGCCACAGGGTCACGGCCGCCGTCGTCCGTGCGCATACGCCCGGATCGTGGCCGCCGTAGAGAAAAGCGTGTGAGCGATGCTCCTCGGGGTCGTAGAGGGAGATCCCGCGCTGGGTGTGGTCCCGGCAGGCGGTCAGCTCGCCGCAATACAGCAACGTGGTCCAGGCCGCATGGTGCGCCTGCAGACGGAAGCCCTTATCGGACGACTTCTCCGCGAGCGCGAGCACTTCATCGGTCAGACGTTGCGCCGGCTCGAGCCGGCCCTGCTGCTGGTGCAGCAGCCACAAGCCCCAGGTCACGGTGAAAAGCTGCAGCGGCTCGCCCACCCGCCGGCACAGCTCCCGCGCGCGCACATAGGCCTTCTCGGCTTCCGGCGACGCCAGGCCCCTGGTCGACATCAAAGCGGGGCCCAGGGTGATCTGAAGCGCCAGCTCCTGGCGGGCGCGTTCCTCGCTTTCGCGGAGGTTCTCCACGAGGCTCAGCCCGGCCGTGCAGTGTGCGATGGCCTCCAGGTTCGCCGACCGTTCGCTCGCGTGCTGGCCTGCCTTGTGCCAGTACGGTATCGCCTGCTCGACGAGACCCGCCTCGGTGTAGTGCCGCGCCAGCGCCTCGGGTTCGGCCTCGATGGTCTCCGGAAAGTATTCCTCCAGCCCATGGGCAATGCGCGCGTGAATCTGGTGCCGCCTCGTCTTGATGAGGCTCTCGTATGCCGCGTCCTGCACCAGGGCATGCTTGAATGTGTAAATCGCCTTGGGCGGCACGCCACGACGGAAGATGAGCTCCGATCGCGCAAGTCGATCCAGGGCATCCTCGAGGTCGCTGTCGCCCATCGGCGAGACGGCGGCGATCAACTCGTACGGAAACGTCCGGCCAATGGCGGCGCCGATCTGCGCCACCTCCTTGATGGGAGAGAGCCTGTCGAGCCTCGCCATGAGTGAGTCGCGCAGGGTCGCCGGTATCGCGAGCTGGGGGAGAGGTCTTTTCAGGATGTAGCGATCGGGCGCGCCCTCGAGAAGCTCCGACTCGAGGACCGTCTTCGTCAGCTCCTCGACGAACAGCGGCACGCCGTCGGTCTTGGCGATGATCTGATCCAGGACCTCGCGTGGTAGCGGCTTCCCTCGGGTGATCTCTTCGACCATCGCCACGCATTGCCGGCGCGCCAGGCGGTTGAGCGCCAGGGAGGTGACGTGGGTGCGGCCGGCCCACGGCGAGCTGAACACCGGCCGACACGTCATGAGCACGAGCACCGGCAAGTCCTGGACCCGGTCCACGACGAGCTCCATGAGCTCCAGCGTTGTCGGGTCGATCCAGTGCGCGTCCTCGAGCACGAAAAGCACCGGCCTTTTCTCGGCCAGCCCGACGAGCTGGTCGCTCAGCGCCTCCAGGGTCTTCTCCTTCTGCTGCTGTGCCGGCATCTCGGCCAAGGGATAACGGTCCCCGGCGGGTATCGACATCAACGCGGCAAGCAACCCGACGGTTTCGGCGACCGTTTCGGTGGACTGGGCGACGAGCGCCGCCAACTTATCGAGCTTGTCGTCGGCCGTGTCCTCGGACCCGAGCCGAGCGGCGAACTCGAGCTGTCGGATGACCGGGTGGAGGGCGCTGTTGGTGTGGTAGGGGGAGCATTGATAGCGCAGGCGCGTGTGCGGCTCGTTCGCCAGGTGCTCGCGGAGCGCCTGGGTGATGCGCGATTTGCCGATCCCGGCCTCGCCCGAAAGCAGAACGGCCTGCCCCTCGCCGGCTTTTGCCTGTTGCCACCGATCGAGCAGCAACGCTATCTCCTGCTCGCGCCCGACGAAGCCCGTGAGACGCGGAGACCGCGTCGCCTCGAACCGGCTCTCGACCCCGCGCTCCGCGATCACGCGCCAGGCCTGGACGGGTTCGGCGATGCCCTTGACCTCGTGGGCGCCAAGATCCATTGACTCGAACAATCCGCCTACGAGACGGCGGGTCCGGTCGGCGATTATGACTGTGTTCGGCTCGGCCAGTTCCTGCAACCGTGCCGCCAGGTTCGGAATGTCCCCCAGGACGGCGCGCTCCTCGGAGATTCGCTCGCCGACGATGTCGCCGGCGACGACGAGTCCGGTGGCGATCCCGACGCGCGTGCGCAAGGTGAGTTCGGGGCGAACATTCAGTCTGGCAACCGCGTCGACGATGCCGAGCCCGGCCCGGACCGCCCGTTCGGCATCGTCCTCGTGCGCCTGCGGATAGCCGAAGTAGACGAGAAGGCCATCGCCGAGATGCTTGGCGACGACGCCATCGAACCGACCGATGACCTCCGCGCAGGCCTCCTGATAGGCCGTGATGACTTCGCGAAACTCCTCTGGGTCCAACCCGGCCGAGACCCCCGTGGAGCCCACGAGATCGCAGAACATGACCGTGAGTTGCCGGCGCTCGGCGGGCGCGCTCGCGCGTTCCCGCGGCGTGGTGACCTTTACCGGGGTGAGGCTCGCGCCACAGTCGCCGCAGAACCTGTTCCCCGGAGGATTGTCGCTGCCGCAGCTCGAACAACGCACGTTGAGCGCCGCTCCGCAGTCGCCGCAGAACTTCTTGCCTTCGGGGTTGGTGGCTCCACAGCTCGCGCAGTCCATCGTTCGCAGCTCCGCCAGCCGGACCCACGATAACACGGGACGCGAAAAGTCGAATGTTCGGGCGGGCGACAATTTTGACCCAGGGTGTGGTAGGATTGATAACGCGCCATAGTCGAGGTTGGGGCGCGATGGCCATCAAGACGATACTCGTGCCCGTTGTGGACGCCGTCGTCGGTCGCAGCGCCGTCGCCACGGCTTTTCTGACGGCTTACTCCTTCCGCGCCCATGTCGTCGGACTGCACGTGCCGGCGAAGCCGGACTTCACGGCCGAGGACATGATGATGTCGCGTGCTTCGTTGGGCATGGCGGGGCAGGATATCCAGGAAATGCTGCGGGCCGCGGAAGGCAAGGAAGCGGAGGCGACGGAGGAAGCGCGCCGGATGTTCGCGGCCATCGCCGAGGCGGCGTCTGCCGAAGAGGCAAGCGCGCCGTCGGACCGGGAGCGCCTTACGGCCGCGTTCGAGGTGGCGGCGGGGGCGGATCCGGAGGCGGTCGCCGCCAAGGGCAGGCTCTTCGACCTGGTGGTCGTCAGTCAGCCCAGGAACGATCCGGGGCACAGGCTTCGGACGCTTCTCCGGGCGGTCCTGTTCGACTCCGGACGGCCGATCTTGGTGGCGCCCGAGAAGCCTCCCGAAACCATTGGCGAGACGGTGCTCATTGCCTGGAACGGGAGCGCCCTTTCCGCGCGGGCCGCGGCCATTTCCCGGCAGCACTTTCGCCGGGCCAGGAAGGTCTGCGTGCTATCGGTCCTGCGCGGCGCAAGGTCCGAGTCCCCGGCCCAACAGCTCGCCGATTACCTGTCCTGGCACGGCATCGAGGCGTCGGTCGTGGAAACCGAGCTTGGGCAGCGGCGGCTGGGCGATGTGTTCCTGGAGCACGCGGCGGCGTTGGGCGCCGATCTTCTCGTCATGGGCGCCTACGCGCAGAGCCCGTTCCGGGAATCGCTGACCGGAGGCGTCACGAACTACATCCTGAGCAACGCCGACGTTCCCGTCCTCATGACCCACTGAGCCGGGCGGGAGGACACC
>JBHICL010000277.1:0-4793 GCA_046759605.1 Alphaproteobacteria bacterium
CCGGCGGCCGCCGCCAGCTCGTCGAGGGTCTCGGTGGTCACGATCGTCGAGTCCATGTCGGCGAGTAGCAGCCGTTTGCGCCGACCCACCGACGCCATGGCGGCGACGTCGATGGATCGCGCTCCCAGCCGGGTCGCGACAGCCTCGGCGGCGACAGCCGGATCGGGTCCCGAGAAAGGAAGGTCGCAGGCCACGCCCGGGTCCAGCCAGTGCGGCGCCGATGTGGTCCCACCCACGGCGCGGATCGCTTGATCCGCGGCGCCGAGGGTGGAATCGTCCAGTCTCGCCGCGGCGGGATCGGCAATGAGCGTAAGGACGTTGTCCATGGCAGGCATGTCGGGCTGGGATCCCTCGGTGGGACGCGTCGTGATCATCGGCGGCCCGACCGCCAGCGGCAAGTCCGCCCTTGCCCTCGACCTGGCCGAGCGTCGGAACGGCGTTGTCATAAACGCCGACGCGATGCAGGTCTACCGCGAACTCCGGGTGCTGACCGCGCGACCGGGTCCCGAGCAGGAAGCGCGCGCGCCGCACCGGCTATACGGCATCATGTCTGCCGGCGAGAGGTGCTCGGCCGGGCGCTGGCGCGGTTTGGCGGTCGGCGAGATCGAGGCCGCGCGCGCGGCCGGGCGATTGCCGGTCGTGGTCGGGGGCTCGGGACTCTATTTACGCGCGCTGATGGACGGTATCGCGCCGGTACCGCGGATCCCGGACGATGTGCGCCGGGCCGCGGGCGCGCTCCATCGCAGGCTCGGCGGTGAGGCATTCCATGCCATGCTCGAAGGACGCGACCCGGAAATGGCGCGGCGCCTCAGCCCCGGCGACGGGCAGCGCCTGGTCCGCGCCTGGGAGGTGCTCGAAGCCACCGGCAGGTCCCTCGCCGACTGGCAGCGCGAGCCCCACGACACATCCCGGTACGATTTCGAGGCCATCGTGCTGTTGCCGCCGCGAGAGCTGCTCTATGCGACATGCGACAGCCGTTTTCGGGCCATGCTGGATGCGGGCGCCCTCGAGGAGGTGCGGGCGCTGGACAAGCTCGGACTGAGCGACGTACAACCGATCATGAAGGCGTTGGGCGTGCGCGAGCTCCGTGCTCACCTGCGCGGCGAGATCGAGCTGGACGCGGCCGTTCGTTTGGCCGGGCAGGCGACGCGGCGCTACGCAAAGCGCCAGTTGACGTGGTTCCGGCACCAGATGGAGGAGGCAACGAAAATCGCGTCGCAATATTCTTTCAAGAACAGGGCTGAAATCTTTTCGAAAATGGCTTGACGGTCGATAAAACAGGCCTATATGTTTCGTGATCCCGGCGGCCAAAGGTTGCCGGTAAACGGCCCGGACCCGTCGCGGAGTCCGGGCTTTATGTGCCTGATCAGGAGAGGAAGGAGGACGGGGGGTGGCGTCATGACAGGCGATCGAATGACCGGGGCGGAGATCGTCATCAAGGCTCTGCTGGATCAGGGCGTCGAGGTTGTCTTCGGCTATCCGGGCGGCGCGGTGTTGCCGATCTACGACAGTTTGTTCAAGCAGAACTCTCTCCGTCACGTGCTGGTTCGCCATGAACAAGGCGCGGTGCACGCGGCGGAAGGCTACGCGCGCTCCACCGGCAAGGTAGGGGTGGCGCTCGTGACCTCGGGTCCGGGGGCGACGAACGCCGTCACCGGGCTCACGGACGCTCTCATGGACAGCACGCCGGTCGTATGCCTGACCGGACAGGTGCCGACGCATCTCATTGGCAACGATGCTTTTCAGGAGTGCGATACCACCGGCATCACGCGGCCGTGCACCAAGCATAACTATCTCGTCAAGGACAAGGACCGCCTGGCCTCGACACTCCACGAGGCGTTCTACGTGGCCCGTTCCGGGCGACCCGGGCCGGTGGTTGTGGACCTGCCGAAGGACATCCAGTTCGCCGAGGCCGAATACACCCCACCGTCGAACGATGGCCATCGCACCTACCGACCGCAGACCGATCCCGACGCCGCCAGCATAGCGAGGGCGCTCGACCTGATCTGCTCGGCGAAGCGTCCGATCTTCTATGTCGGCGGGGGCTGCATAAACTCCGGCAGGCGTGCCTGCGAGCTGGTGACCGAGCTGATAGGTCTGACGGGCTATCCGGTGACCATGACGCTCATGGGCCTCGGCACCGTCCCGGCCTCGGACCCGTTGTCGCTGGGCATGGTGGGGATGCACGGCACCTACGAGGCCAACCTGTCCATGCATCACTCCGACGTCATGATCAACATAGGCGCCCGCTTCGACGACCGGGTCACGGGCCGCCTGGACTCGTTTGCCCCCAAGGCCAGGAAGATCCACGTCGACATCGATCCGAGCTCCATCAACAAGAACGTGCAGGTCGACGTGCCCCTCGTCGGCGATGTTGAGAAGGTGGCGGAGCAGCTGCTTTCCGGCTGGCGTCGACGGCGTCCGGAGGTGGACAAGAAGGCACTGGAAGCCTGGTGGCGGCGGATCGACGAATGGAAAGCCGTCAACTGTCTCAAATACGAGCAGGATGACGGGGCCATCAAGCCCCAGTACGCGATCCAGCGGCTATACGAGCTGACCAGGGAGCGCGATATCTACGTCACGACAGAGGTGGGTCAGCACCAGATGTGGGCCGCTCAGTACTTCAGGTTCGAGGAGCCGTACCGATGGATCACCTCGGGCGGGCTCGGGACCATGGGTTATGGACTGCCCGCCGCGGTGGGCGCCCAGGTCGCCCATCCCGACGCGCTCGTCGTCGACGTCGCCGGTGAAGCCTCGATCCTCATGAATATCCAGGAGATGAGCACCGTCGCCCAATACCGGCTGCCGGTTAAGGTGTTCATCATCAACAACCAGTACATGGGCATGGTCCGGCAATGGCAGGAGCTGTTGCACGGTGGGCGCTACTCCGAGAGCTACACCGCGGCGCTGCCCGACTTCGTCAAGCTGGCCGAGAGCTTCGGCGCCGTCGGCTTGCGGGCGACGGAGCGGGGCGAGGTGGACGACGTCATCAACGAAATGATCTCCATCGACAGGCCGGTGATCGTCGACATGGTGGTGAGGAAAGAGGAGAACTGCTTCCCGATGATCCCGTCGGGCGCGGCCCACAACGAGATCCTGCTCGGACCCGAGGACAAAACCGAGGAAGAACAGACCGTTTCCGAGGACGGCATGGTGCTCGTCTGATCCCCGGAACAGGAACCGCCCCGGCCTCGCCGCGGGCTCACCGGAGGGCCTGAGCCGAAACCCCGGAGTTACGCCTTGTCAGAGACCATCGAGCGCCACACGATCGTCGTCCTTGTCGACAACGAACCGGGTGTGTTGGCGCGTGTGATCGGCCTGTTCTCGGGCCGTGGCTACAACATCGACAGCCTGACGGTCGCTGCCGTGAGTCCCGACGGCAGGATCTCGCGGATCAACGTCGTCACCAGCGGGACGCCCATGATTATCGAGCAGATCAAGGCCCAGCTGGAACGCCTGGTGCCGGTGCACGACGTGCACGATCTCACCGACGAGGGGGCGCACATCGAGAAGGAAGCCGCGCTCGTGAAGGTCGTCAACGAAGGTGCGGAACGTCGCGAGGCCCTGAGGATCGCCGACATCTTCCGCGCCCGCGTCACGGACACGACCGTCAAGTCGTTCGTTTTCTCCCTGACCGGGTCTCCGGAAAAGATCGATGCCTTCATCGAGCTGATGCGCGGGCTCGGCGACGTCGAGGTCGCGCGCTCGGGTATTGTCGCAATTGCCCGCGGCCCGAGCGCTATCTAGGTTGCGGAGGCCGGGGCGTATCGCCATCCACTGCAGATGAGGACCATCACAATGCGCGTGTATTACGACCGGGACGCCGACGTTAACCTGATCAAGGGCAAGAAGGTCGCGATCATCGGCTACGGCAGCCAGGGTCACGCCCACGCCCATAACCTCCACGAAAGCGGTGTCGAGCAAGTGGTCGTCGCCCTGCGCGCCGGCTCCCAGAGCGCTGCCAAGGCGGAGGGGGCGGGGTTCGAGGTCAAGGCGCCCGCCGATGCGGCCGCGTGGGCCGACGTCGTCATGGTGCTTGTGCCGGACGAGCTCCAGGCGGAGCTGTATCGGAGCCAGCTGCGCGACAACCTGGCCGACGGCGCGGCGCTCGCGTTTGCCCACGGTTTCAACGTCCACTTCAAGCTCATCGAGGCACGACCCGATCTCGACGTCTTCATGGTGGCGCCGAAGGGGCCCGGACACACGGTGCGCCACGAGTATGAACGCGGCGGCGGGGTGCCGTGTCTGCTCGCCGTGGAGCAGGACGCCAGCGGCAACGCTCACGACATCGGTCTCTCCTACGCGAGCGCGATTGGCGGTGGGCGCGCCGGCATCATCGAAACCACGTTCCGGGAGGAGTGTGAGACCGACCTGTTCGGCGAGCAGGTGGTCCTCTGCGGCGGCCTGACGGCGCTCATCCAGGCCGGCTACGAGACCCTTGTCGAGGCCGGCTATGCGCCCGAGATGGCGTACTTCGAGTGCCTCCACGAAGTGAAGCTGATCGTCGACCTCATATATGAGGGCGGTATCGCCAACATGCGCTACTCGATCTCCAACACCGCCGAATACGGCGACTACACACGCGGCCCGCGCATCGTGACGGACGAAACGAAGGCCGAGATGAAGCGCATCCTGGCGGATATCCAGTCAGGGCGGTTCGCAAGGGAGTGGATGATCGAGAACCAGGTCGGGCAGACGAGCTTCAAGGCCATGCGCCGGCGCGAAGCCGATCGCGAGATCGAGCAGGTCGGCGAGCGCCTGCGCGCCATGATGCCGTGGATCGCCGAGCGACG